>CAJONT010000100.1 GCA_905235975.1 uncultured Prevotella sp. | reverse complement strand
GTTGGCTCCCATCTTCGAGGAGACCAACCTGGCGGTGGACCACAACATGCTGCTCATGTCGCTCATGAAGCGTGTGGCCCGCAAACACGGTTTCCGTGTGCTGCTCCATGAGAAGCCCTTCGCCGGCATCAACGGCTCCGGCAAGCACAACAACTGGAGCCTCTCCACCGACACCGGCATCCTGCTCCACGGTCCCGGCAAGACCCCCGAAGACATTCTCCGCTTCGTGGTGTTCATCGTAGAGACGCTGATGGGCGTATATCACCACAACGGCCTGCTCAAAGCCTCTATCATGAGCGCCACCAATGCCCACCGTCTGGGCGCCAATGAGGCCCCTCCCGCCATTATCTCGTCCTTCTTGGGCAAGCAGTTGAGCGAGCTGCTCGACCATATAGAGCGCGCCGACACCGAAGAGCTGTTCGCCATGACAGGCAAGCAGGGCATGAAACTCGACATCCCCGAGATACCCGAACTGCTCATCGACAACACCGACCGCAACCGCACCTCACCCTTCGCCTTCACCGGCAACCGCTTCGAGTTCCGCGCTGTGGGCAGCGAGGCCAACTGCGCCTCCGCCATGATTGCCCTGAACAGCGCCGTGGCCGAAGCCCTCGTCAACTTCAAGACCCGTGTAGACAAGATGATAGCCGAGGGCAAAGACAAGACGAGCGCCATCATCGATGTGGTGCGCGACGACATCAAGACCTGCAAACCCATCCACTTCGACGGCAATGGCTACAGTGACGAGTGGGTGGAAGAAGCCGCGCGCCGCGGTCTCGATGTGGAGAAAAGCTGTCCTCTCATCTTCGACCGCTATCTCGATGCCGACACCATTCACATGTTCGAGAGTCTCAACGTGATGAACGCCAAGGAACTGGCAGCCCGCAACGAGGTGAAGTGGGAGACCTATACGAAGAAGATACAGATAGAGGCCCGTGTGATGGGCGACCTGAGCATGAACCACATCATCCCCATCGTCACACAGTATCAGAGCCAGCTTGCCAAGAATGTGCTCCACATGTTCGAGATTTTCAGCAAGGAAGAGGCCGAAGAACTGACCGCCCGCAACAAGAAGATTATCAGGGAGATAGCCACCCGTTCACAAGCCATCGAAACCGGTGTGGAAGAACTTATCGCCGCCCGCAAGGTAGCCAACCGCATCACCGACCTGCGCGAGAAGGCCATTGCCTACCACGACACTGTGGAGCCCATCATGGACGAGATACGCACGGAGATAGACAAACTGGAAATGATTGTGAGCGACGAGTGCTGGACCTTGCCCAAGTACCGCGAACTGCTCTTTATCCGTTAAGGTGAAAAAAAATGGACGAAAAAGCGCTTAAACTATACCCCCGCCTCATGGCCGGCAAGACCATCATGTATGTGCATGGTTTTGCCTCATCGGCACAGTCGGGAACCGTGTCGCGGTTGCGCAACATGCTGCCCTCAGCCAATATCGTGGCAGAGGATTTGCCGCTGCACCCCGCCGAGGCCCTTGCCCTATTGCACAAACTCTGTGAACAGCACAAGCCCGACCTCATTATCGGCACATCGATGGGCGGCATGTTCACCGAACAACTGTACGGTTATGACCGCATCGTGGTGAATCCGGCCTTCTGCATCGCCGACACGATGGCGAGTCACGGCATGATGGGACAGCAGGAGTTTTTCAGTCCGCGCAAAGACGGTGTGCAGAAGTTCTTCGTCGACAAGGCCCTCCAAAAAGAATACAGAGCCACCACGGAGCACAACTTCGAGGGAGTCAACGCCGAGGAGCAGCAAAGGGTGTGGGGACTCTTCGGCGACGAGGACGACCTTGTAGACACCTTCGACCTCTTCAGCCAGCACTACCCCCATGCCGCCCATTTCCACGGCGGTCACCGCATGAACGACCATGTGTTCACCCACAACCTGGTGCCCTTGATACAGCGCATCGACGATCTTCAGGAGCGGCGTGAACGTCCTGTCATCTTCATCGGCATAGAGACCCTCACCGACAGCCGCGGTGAGTCGACGGCAAGCGCAAAAAAAGCCTTCCTGCAACTGCAGGAAGACTATCAAGTATATATTGTGGCACCCTCGCCCACCAACCGTCCGGGCTTCCCCACGGAGGTGTATGCCCAGGTAATACGCCATTACGACTCACCCGCCCACGACCGTGTGATATTCACCAACCAACGGCACCTGCTATACGGCGACTTCCTTGTGGGCGATGCCCCGTGCGACGACTTCTTAGGCACATCGATTGTGTGGGGTTCCGACACTTTCAAGACATGGGAGGAGATTCTTACCTATTTCTATCAGATATTAGGTAACGGTTAGATGTGCACCGTTTAGGCCCGATACGCAAATAAAGGAATCCGTTGTCAGCCACGCGGGTGATGCGTGCCACCTCCGGGTCGGCATGCAGGATGGAGATGTACTGTCCATAAGGCATATAGCGTCCACCCATGGATTCCAAGTGCGGCGTATGGCACTGGCAGTCGATAATCTCCGTGCCTTTCTCCTCTAAGTGTCGCGCCAAGGCAATGAGCGCCAATTTGCTTCCACTGGGCACACGTGAGAACATACTCTCTCCCACGAACATCCTGTCTGATATCTGCACGCCGTACAGTCCGCCCACAAGCCGGTCGTCCTCCCATACCTCCACGCTGTGTGCCATTCCCTGCTGACAGAGCGGCTCATACGCATCGATGATATGCGTGCCAAGCCAGGCATTACCGTCGGCATCCCTGCTGTTCACCGTCATACAATTCTGGAGCACCCCCTTGAAATCTTCGTCGAAGGAGATGCGATAGCGGTTTTTATTCATAAGGGTGCGCATGGAGTGCGACACATGCACCTCGGCGGGCTTGATGACGTAGCGCTGCAGCGGGCAGCACCATATAGGTTTCTCACTCTTTTTATAAGCATACCACGGAAAGATGCCGTTGGCATAAGCCAGCATCAGACGCGGAATCGACAAGTCGCCCCCTACAGCGAAGAAGCCGTCTTCTTCGCCGAGATAGGGACTTGGGAACCACATATCTTCGTCCAGTTCAACCCACATAAGCCTATACGGTTAGTTTAGCGTCATCATTCACCTCTGCGGGGCACACCTCTGTGAGGCAGAGTGCGCCGTCGGCCACGTCCACAAGTGCGGTACCGCCTTGCCTCAGCTGCCCGAAGAGGATTTCCCTCATGAAGAGCGGTTTGAGCATATTGCCCACCACCCTGTCGATCTCTCTTGCACCATACTCCCTTGTGAAGCCCTTCTGCAGGAGGAGAGCACGGGCAGGTTCACTCAGCGTCATGCGCACCTTCTTTGCGGTGAGCAAGTCTTGCAGCATGCGCAGTTTCTTGTCGAGGATGAGCGATGCCATGTGCTCATCCATGTCGTTGAACACCACGGTGGCAGTGAGCCTGTTGATAAACTCCGGCTTGAAGGTTTTCTTCACCTGAGTAAGCATGGCCTCACCGGCCGGCACCCTTGCGCCGAAGCCCACTGAAGCCCTTGCGGCATACTGTGCGCCGGCATTTGACGTCATGATGAGCACCACGTTGCGGAAGTCGGCCTTACGCCCCTTGTTGTCGGTGAGTTTTGCGTAGTCCATCACCTGGAGCAGGATATTGTAGATGTCGGCATGAGCCTTCTCAATCTCGTCGAGCAGGAGCACGCAGTTGGGCGTCTTTCTGATGGCATCGGTGAGCAAGCCGCCGTCTTCATAACCCACATAACCGGCCGGTGAGCCTATGAGTTTGGCCACGGTATGCTTTTCGGTATACTCGCTCATGTCGAACCGGATGAGTTCCACACCCATCTCGGCGGCGAGCACGCGTGCCACCTCCGTCTTGCCCACGCCGGTGGGACCCACGAAGAGCAGGTTAGCGAGCGGCTTGTCGTTGTCGGTAAGTCCGGCCTTCGACATCTGTACAGCTTCCACCACCTGCTTCACGGCCTCATCCTGTCCGTAAATCTTGGCCTTCATGCGCGGGGTCAGCGTCATGAGCACGGCGGCATCGTCTTCGTGCTGCGAGAGCGAGTCGACCTTGCACATCTTGGCGAGCACGCTGTTTATGAGCGTCTTGTCCACCACGGCACCTTGTGCATCGGGGTGAATCTCGCGGTAAGCGCCTGCCTCATCGATGAGGTCGATGGCCTTGTCGGGCAGACATTTCTCGTTGATATACTTGGCACTCATGTGCACGGCATATTGCATGGTGCCCTCGGCATACTTCACGCCGTGGAACTGCTCGAAGCCCTCTTTGAGTCCTTCAAGAATGCGCACGGCCTCGTCTTCGTTGGGTTCGAGGATATCGATTTGCTGGAAACGTCTCACCATGCCACGGCTCTTTGAGAAATAGCGGTTGTACTCCTCGTAGGTGGTGCTGCCGATGAACCTGATGCGTCCGTCCTCGAGATAGGGTTTGAGCAAGTTGGAGGCATCCATCGACCCCTCGCCCGTCTGTCCGGCTCCCACCAGATTGTGAATCTCGTCGATATAGACGATGACATTGCCCTCGCTGACCATGCCGTCCATCACCATCTTGAGTCTCTTTTCGAAGTCGCCCCTGTACTGTGTACCGGCCAGGAGCGTGCCCACTTCGACCATATAGATGCGTGTACCTTTGAGGCGTTTCGGCACCCGTCCCTGCTCAATTCTTGCGGCGAGTCCATAGACGAGGGCCGTCTTGCCCACGCCCGGTTCACCCACATGGAGCGGGTTGTTCTTGTCTTTTCTGCACAGCACCTGGATGGTGCGCTCCAGTTCCACCTCCCTGCCGATGAGCGGATGGCGCTGGTCGAGGTGGTCGTTGATGCAAATGGCGAACTGGCGCCATGCGGCATCCTCCTTCTGCTCCCCTTCGTTGCGCATATTGTCCACATTGTAATCATCCGGTTCATTCTCATCGTCGGATTCGGATGACGAATCGGTCATGAGCGCAAACTCATCCACCACTCCTGCGAAAAATTCCGTGAGGTTTTCGCCCACTTCCATTTGCAGCAGGTAATTGGCATACGACTCTTTCAAGTCAATAATACCCTTCAGGAGGTGAGGCACGTCAACTTCCTTGGCATTGGAATGCATTACCTGGTCCAAGGCATCAGCGAACACTTCGCTCATTTGGCTCGAGCTCTCAGGCTCGTAGTCCACGCCCTCAGGCACACATTCCTGCTGGTCGAGCCAATTGTTGAGACAGGTAATCAGCCTTTCCGTGTCACCGCCCTGCTCTTCCAAAGATTTGCAGACAGAAGGCAGGTAGCACATCAAGAGCAGGAGATGTTCCGGCATGATAAACTCATTCCGTCTTCTCTCGCACTCTTCCATTACTTTTTGCATAACAATCTTCACTGTGGAAGTACTATTGATTTCGGACATAATGCAGAGTTAATCAGTTATACAATTTTAATTAAGCTATAAGTATTCGTCTTTTATTCCGGTTCCACCGTAATGCGCAGTGGATATCCATTTTCTCTTGCTATCCTTATCGCCTTGTCGGCTTTGGAACGTGCAATGTCGTAGGGATAGATTCCCACGCAGGCTTTTCCTTCATGATGCACCTTGAACATAAGCCCGTAGGCCTCGCGGGTATCTTTAAAGAACACCTGTTGCAACACCATGACCACAAACTCCATCGTAGTGAAGTCGTCATTCAAGAAGAACACACGATAGCGCCTGGGCTCCTCGATTCTTGTTCTCTGCTGCTGTTTGATGGATGGCATTTCATTCGGCATGGATGCAAAATTACGGTTATTTTTTTAATATGTGACTATTATGTACTTAAAAAATCAAAAAAGGGGCTCCGCTGAGTCCCAATCTTTATTAACCTTAAATCTAATACCATGAAAAACACGGTGCAAAGATAAACAGAATCCCTGCACCGTGCAAGTGGTTTATGTAATAATTGTGGTTTGGTTGGTTTTTCTTGACTTGTGTCAACGCCCCCAGGGGTTACTCCCTGCTTTTGTACTTTTTCATGCCCGCATTGAGGAAGTCCATGTATTCTTTCACATCCTCCTTGTAACTGAACGAAGGTCCGAGCGGGTTGCCGTCGTTGTCGACTGTGACGTAGAGGGGCTGAGTGAGGTATCCGAACTTCATTTCCTCAAGGTAGCTCCATTTGTCGCCTATGGTGCGCAGGGTGCGTTTCTTGCCGTTGTACTCCACCTCGACGGGTTTGGGCAGCGGTGTCTTGTCGTCGACGAAGAGCGAGATGAGCACATAGTCGTTGTTCAGTTTGTCGGCCACGGTGGGATCGGTCCACACGGCTATTTCCATCTTGCGGCAGTTGACGCATCCGAATCCTGTGAAGTCGAGCATCACCGGTTTGCCCTTGGCCATGGCGGCACGCATGCCCTCCTCATAGTCGGTATAGGCCGCGCGCACCTCCTTGGTGTTGAGGTTGAAGTCTTGTGTATAGAGGGGCGGTGCGAAGGCGCTGACGGCACGGCAGGGAGCGCCCCACAGTCCAGGCACCATATAGACGGAGAAAGCGAGCGACACCATTCCGAGCATGATGCAGAGCACGGGCATGGGTTTGTCTCGTCCCTCATCACTCTGGAACCTGAGCAGTCCAAGCAAATAGAGCCCGAGCAGGAAGAAGATGGCAATCCACAGGGCGAGGAACACCTCTCTGTCGAGCAGTCGCCATCCGTAGGCGAGGTCGGCCACGGAGAAGAACTTCAGTGCGAAGGCCAGTTCGATGAATCCGAGCACCACCTTGATGGTGTTCATCCACGAGCCTGAACGCGGCGTCTGTTTGAGCCACGAGGGGAAGAGGGCGAAGAGGGTGAAGGGGAGTGCCAGTGCGATGGCAAACCCGAGCATGCCCACAGCCGGTCCAATCCAGTTGCCCGACGTGGTGGTCTCCACGAGCAGCAGGCCGATGATGGGACCTGTGCAGGAGAAGCTCACCAATGTGAGCGTGAATGCCATGAGGAAGATGGACAGCAGTCCGCTTGTGGACGAGGCCTTGCTGTCTACTTTGTCGGTCCACTTCGAAGGCAACGACAGTTCGAACCACCCGAAGAAGGAGAGTGCGAAGATGACGAGCAGCAGACAGAAGAAGATGTTGAACACGGCATTGGTGGCCAGATTGTTGAGTGTGTCGGCTCCGAAGAGCGCCGTGACGAGGAGTCCGAGCGCCAGATAGATGACGATGATGGAGATGCCGTAGGTGATGGCATCTTTCACACCTTGCGCCTTGTCCTTGCTTCGCTTGAGGAAGAAGCTCACCGTCATGGGTATAATGGGCCACACGCAGGGAGTGAACACGGCGAGGAGTCCGTAGAGGAGTCCCATAAGGAAGATGTAAATCCACGAGCGGTCGCTGATGTTTCCGCCGTTGAGGTCTTTCAGTTCATCCACCGAAGGAGTCCACCAATGGTTGTCGCCCGACGCGACGAGCACCGAGTCGGCACTGGGCACCGAGTCGGCGGCCAGCAGCTGCGCCGAGTCGGCCAGGGCTTCTATTTCGGGAGCCGCCGCCTCTGCCGGTTGCGCCACCTGCGCTTCCTCTTGTTTCACCGGCTCAGCGGCGGGTGCTTCATCAGGGCCATTGCCCTTATAGTCGAACTCCACCGTCGAGGGCGGCATGCACATCTCGTCGTTGCAAGCGCCATAGCTGAGATAGCCTTTTATGCGGTAGGTCTTGCCGGTGACTTTGTATTTCTGCTGGAAAGTGACATTGTTTTCGAAGAAGCGCAATTTCATGCCGAAGATAGGGTCGTCTTCGCTTATCTCCTTGCCGATGTGCGTGAGCTTGCCCACGGGCTGTGCCCCTTCCGCCACCTCGGTCACCAGTTCGGCAGAAGTGGGTCCGTCGTCGGGCAGTCCTGTGGAGTAGACATGCCATCCCTTATCGATGGTGGCACTGAATGACACTACCACCTCCTCGGGTGAATTTTGTTTCTGCGAGGCGGTGAACTTCACGGGCATTGCCATTTGCGCCAAGGCAGTGGCACACGTTGCCATGAAAAGCAACATAAGCGTCAATGGTTTCAACAGATTCTTTGTCATATACTGTGCTAAAGTTGTTTGTGAGTTTTATGGGTCATTATATTGAGCACGTAGCGGTCGGTCTCATCCATGCCTTGGCTGCCGATTTCGGCAAGGTTGCGTATGCTCTGGTCCACATCATCGTCGATGATGCCCTCGACGGAGAGCACATGCTTGTGCTGAATGGCGAGCATGGCGCTGAGCACGGCAGTGCTGACACCTGAAGTGAGCTTCAGTGCACAGCTGGGTTTCGCGCCGTCGCATATCATGCCTGTGAGGTTGGCAATCATATTCTTCACGGCATACGACACCTGCTCGTAGGTGCCGCCCATGAGGTAGGTGATGCCGCAACTGCTTCC
>CAJONT010000099.1 GCA_905235975.1 uncultured Prevotella sp. | reverse complement strand
TTATCCGTCCTGTCTGTCGCGACCGAGTCGCGACCACCCCCAGCCGCCACCGCCAGCCGCTCCCTGACGAAGAGGATGCCATGGAAGTGGTCGGGCATCAGCTAAAAGGCCAGCAAGTCGATCTGTGGATGGCGCCGGCTTATCTCATCCCGGCATTGTGCCACCCTGCTACCCAGTTCGGATGACTCGGTACGAGGCTCTTCGGACGAGCCGGGTGCCGCTTCGCTGCGGCCCACTACTTGCCCGAAGAGGGGGCGGCGACCTTCTGTCGCCATCGTAATCATGTAGATTTTCCGCTCTTGGTAGTCATGGCCTACCAAGAGCGGTGCATAGTGGCTGTCTTATCACCGGCAAAGGCTTTCTGTTTCTCGTAGGTCTCTTTATCCATGCGGATTTATTCTTCCAACCTCGCTTTCACCTTCTCCCATGCATGGGAGCCGGACAGGAAACAGGCTGGCATCGTTTCACGCATCTCCACAAAACGGCTGAAGGGTATGGTGAAACTCAGCTCGTTCTTTCCCACGTAGGGACGCACCGACGGGTCGAACAGACCGATGAAGCAACGATGACCTCCGGCACGGTGCTCCGATACCGTCAGCGTCACCACCGTGCTGCAACCGGAGCCGAACTGCGATATCACGGCGTCGGGGGCGTTGCTGTCGTAATAGGCCCAGCCGCACAGTCCCGACAGCATGTCGGGCGTGGCAAAGAAGAGAATGCCCTCTGTCTCGTCGAACGTCGACACCTGGTCTATCCTTACAAAATTGAGATAGGGCTTCGTCGTGCGCGCTATGCCGAGACGCTGGATGAAGTCTTCCACCATCTCCGGGGTCTTCTTGTACTTCTCCTTCAGCGACACAAAGGGGGGAATGCGGTCCAGCATCTCGCCGAAGCCTGTGTATAACCTGCCGCCGCCGCAACTCACCACGTCGGCACTCAGACTCACGGGGTGACCCTCTCGCGCCCTCTGCAATCCTTTGAAGAAACAGCCGTTTATCTTCTCCGTGGCTCCCAATGCCTTGTCGCTGTATCCGAAAAGCAGCGGCAACGGGGCCTTGCTGCCAAAGGCTTCCCTGTATTGTTGGATAAATTCTTTCGTTTCCATATACCTCCTTTATTTTTTTGCCTTTAAAGGTTACATTTTTCTCATAAGAAAGCGTCAGTCGGCGTTTGCCCTGAATACCAGCCAGGGGATGATTCCCTTCCATTTGGTATGGGGATAATCGGACGGGTCGCCGATGTCGTGTCGCACACCGTCTTTGCTGCGATAATAGCCGTAATCCGTGCCGCCGGTGATGTAGATGGCATCGATGAAACCGTACTCCCGCAGGGCATCCGCAAAATCCCAAAGCGTTTCCTTGTGGCGTGTGGCAATGTAATAGAGTCGGTCTCCCATACGGCCGATGGCTCTCCGCTCCACCTTCCCATGCAGGTGGAATTTGTCGGGTATCGTGCTGTTGCTCACCAAAATAAACTGGCGGAAGAAACTGCCTCCTTGTTCCTCGACATAGCGCCTCACCTTGTCGCTCCTGGATATGCCGATGACGCTGTTGCCGCCCACCATCGCCATGTAGCCCAAACGGGTGGCGTCCTTATTCCGCACCTCGCCGTTCACGACAAGCGAACCAAGATAGGTGCCGTCGGCATTATGGTCGGCTGAACGACTGTAGAGATAGACGGAAGTATCTGCGGTGTCGGGCTCCTCAAACGAAATGGTGGCTCTCAAACCGTGAATCGCATAAAAGTCAAGCGCTACACCAAGGATGCTGTCGCTTGTCATGACCACCTCCGGTGTCTCCTTGCTTGCCGCACCTTGCAGAATCTGTATATTCTGTGCCGGAGTGACGGAAACGGGTACGCCGATGTGGTAGTAATAGTTCCAGTAGTGGTAACCCACTGCCACAGCGGCCATACATCCTGCTATGGTTATTACCGATATGAAACGCCCTAACCATTTCTTCTTTCTGGAAGGGGGAACGGCATCCTTCACAGTCTCCTTCGACTGTGGCTCCTCATCACGTTCTATGATGATGATGGGTACCTCTGGCTTCTGAAAACTTGTGTCATTCATTGTCTACCCCTTTCTCGTTTTCTAACAATTCTTTCAATTGCTTCAATGCCTCGCGCGATACATTCAAGTGCTTTATCTCTCCCGTTATCAGCTTGCCGGAAAATATCAGCGTCTGGTCTGACAAATTGATAACATGTATGTAGCGCTTGTTGACGATGTAACTTCTTCCAACCCTTATGAACGTATTGTGCTGAAGCTGTTGAAATACCTCCTCAAAAAAGTGGAGCTGGAATGTCATCTTGCGGCTCTTGCCGTTGGTCAGCACAAGGTCGGAATAATTGCCGTCGGCATGGACGTAGACAATCTCGTCCGTGGCAATTCGCACCAATTCGGTGCTGGTGGAAATTCTGAGCCATTCCATACGCTAACCCGTGTTGTTTCTGCAAATATACTAATTTCCACTGAAAATCACGAAGCTTAATTGAAAAAAATCACTTTATACCCCGAACCGCACTGCTGCATCAGAGATATTGATTCACCAATTTCTTGATGATGCGTGCCACTTCGGCGAACGATGCCTTCCGGTACAGCTTGCCTTCCACATTGTCCACCACCTCAAAGTTGGTCGACTTTATCTTCGAGGCATCGGCCATCACGTAGTCATCGGTGTCGCAGGGTGAATAGACTTCGCACTGTGTACCGCTTTTCTTGTAGTAGATGGTCAGCACGCGGCCGTCGTTGAAGTGGGTGGTCTGTTTCACTACGATGTTTGTGGGAATTGCTTTCTTCACGTCGTTGTTGCCGGTTTTCGCACCTGCGGGCGTTGATCCAATCACGCTCATGAGCGTAATCATCAAGATTAACATCATTTTTTTCATCTTTGTTT
>CAJONT010000098.1 GCA_905235975.1 uncultured Prevotella sp. | reverse complement strand
TGGCACAGATAACCGAGACGGTAGAGATTGAAGAGGCGCAGCGAGGGCGCCTCGCCCGATACAAGCTGTTCCTTCCATCGCTGGCCGCGCCACTTGAAGAGCAGTGCCACTATCCTGTGCATCTGACATCGTGACAGTTGGCGGTACATCTTGAGCAGGCGCGACTGTCCCTGTAATAGCGCCTGATGGCGGCTCAGACTGCGCATCGCAGCCTCTGTCTTCTCCATAAAACGGCTGTTGCTCTCAAAATAGCGGAACTCCACCGGATTGTCTATGTGCTGGATGCGGATGCCGTGCTGAGCAAGGCTCGCACCGAAGAGCACGTCTTCATAGCCGTATTCACTGAAGCTCTCCTCGAAAGGATGAGCCAGGAAGAGAGCCCTCCGTATCAGAAAGTTGGCCGTGTGGAAACTCGCATAGGGCTGCTTCCGGCGGGCTTCGGGGGTGTGACGCCATTCACAGGCATATTCGTAACGGTAGCGCAGCGAGTCGCTCCATTGCTGCGCATCTGCCACCACCGTATAGTCGCCGTCCACTACGTCGCCGTCCGGCGCCGAGAGGTAGGTGGCTATGAAATCTGCCTTGCCTATCCGCATGTGGCTGTCGATGAAGAGCACCCACTCGTGACGGGCCTCACGACCTAAAAGGTTGCGTATCCGCGCGCGACCCACATTCGCCTCACGTACAAGGTGACGGCAGTGGGGCCACTGGGCTATGACACTGTTGGCGGCCACCGTGTGGGCATCGGTAGAACCGTCTTCTGCCACACACACTTCCCATGCTACACCCTGCAGCTTTTCTGCCTGTGCCACAAGGTCTTCTACCAAGGGCGTACAGTCGTTGTTGAACACCGGAATGAGGATGCTCACGCTCCTACGGAGCGGTGCGCCGGCAGCCTGAGAGTGGAGGTTTGTTGACATTACTCTGCAAAAATAGTAAAAATATCCGATTTCATGGCGATTTGAAAGGATAAATTTTGAGATTTAGTGCTTTTGGTGTATATTTGCAGAAATTTTTTATTACTTACGCTATGAGGAAACTACTGATTCTATCCTTTGTGGCAGTATGGGCATGTTGCGCGCATGCTGTGCCTGCCTTAAAAAAATGGCGCACCTATGCACAGGCTGATGGTACACAAGTATCACTGATGCTCATGGGCGACGAAAACCTTCATTATTTCCAGACAAACGACGGACTGGTGGTAGTGCAGGACGAAAATGAAAACTATGTCTATGCAAAACTTACTGACACCGGATTCGAACCCTCCACTCTCCTCGCACACGAGAAGCAGATGCGTTCAGCAGAGGAAGTGGCTCAGATAGCAGAACTTGGCAATGTGGCCGATCTTGGCATAAAAAGGGTTGCCGAACAGAAACCTCGCTTCGAAAAGAAAGTGGGGGAACCCGGCGGCAACTTCTTCGGCCTGAAGAAAGGACTCGTCATCATGGTGGAATTTGAAGACGTCAGCTTTACTTTGACCAAGAAAGATGTGGTCGATATGGTCAACAAAGAGGGGTATAGAAACGATTACGGTGCCATAGGCAGCGTGCACGACTACTTCCACGAAATGAGCGACGAGCAGTTCGACCTCTATTTTGATGTGGTGGGTCCCGTGAAATTGACACGCAAATGCTACTATTATGGCTACAACAGCGGTAATAACGACAATTATAATCGTGTCAACGAGTTCGTCACAGAGTCAATCCTCGCTGCCGCCGACAGCACTGATTTTACACAATATGACTGGAACGGCGACGACGAGGTGGACCAAGTCTTCCTGTTTTATGCCGGTTACGGTGAGGCTACAGGTGGACATCCCAACACAATATGGCCGCATGAGTCTGCGTTGGTAAGCCCGCTCACTATCGATGGCATGAAGGTCTCTACCTATGCCTGCAGCAATGAGCTCAATGGCTCGGATGGGGAAGTGCCCATGGGACTCGGCGTGTTCTGCCACGAATTCAGCCACTGCCTCGGACTGCCCGATTTCTACGATACAGCAATAGGGGGTACACAGTATGGTATGGATATGTGGTCCCTCATGGCTTCGGGTAGCTACAACGGCAATTCATGGCTGCCAGCTGCCTTTACAGGCTATGAACGCTACTTCTGCGGATGGCGCGACCTGCGCAAACTGGAAAGTCCCTGCAAGGTGGAGAGATTGGAACCTATCTCTAACGGTGGAGAAACTTACCAAATCGTCAACCCGGGCAACGAGAATGAATACTTCCTGCTGGAAAACCGTCACGGCGGATACGGATGGGACAAGGGATTCTATACCAACAACAACGGGCAGCCTGTATCCGGACTCCTCATCTACCATGTGACATACGATCCCGATCGATGGAGACGCAATACCGTCAATGCCACAGGAAAAGGCTACCAGTGCATGACCATCGTGCATGCCGACTGCTCCGACGTAACAACCATCGAGCAGGGTGGTTACTATTATATCGACGGAAGTGAATATCAGGGCGACCTCTTCCCCTACAGGGCGACCCTCACCGAGAACCACAACAGCTTCTCCGACACCAGCACACCGAAAGACGAACTCAACACACCCAACAGCGACGGCTCCTATCTGTTGCACACCAATGTGAGCAGCATAAGGACACAGGCTCGCTTCAGCTTCTTCGTCTTCGAAAATGGCACCCAGCCGTGGTCCGATGGCATACAGGATGTGTTCAACGATGCCCAAGGTGGAAAGGCTGATGTCTTTACGGCCGACGGCCGACTGATTCGCAGCGGGGTGGATAGCCGCGAGGCCGAAGCACTGCCCAAGGGCATGTATGTGCTGCGCTTTGCCGACGGAAAGGGCCGCAAGGTGGTGGTCAGATAGTGCTTGATTCTACAATAATTATTAATGCTTTTTTAAACTGTCAGCTAAACTGATTCAATGAAAAGATTTGTACTGATGTCACTGCTCCTCGCAGTGGTGACTGTCGTTTCGGCTGTGCCGGCAAAAAGAGAATGGAGAAGTGTGTCACAACCCGATGGCACCAGTGTGGAACTGATGCTCATTGGCGATGAGAACTTCCATTTCTTCATAACACGCGATGATGTGCCTGTCGTGGAGAACGATGGTGCCTATTATTATGCGCAAGCCAAAGACAATGCGATGGTGGCAAGTGCCACCTTGGCCCACGAAGCTTCATTGCGTACACAGGATGACTTGCAGGCGATGTCTACCGTCGACGATGTGCTCAGTGTACGCCAGAAGATGGTAAGAAAAGGTCCCAGACCTTCTAACAGGGCACTCAGAGTGGGAGAAGAAGACCATGTGTCTTACATAGGTAGCAAAAAGGGACTTATCATCCTGGCCAACTTCAACAACAAGAAATTCTTCGACTATTCGGAGCAGGATGATGGCAGGGTTACCCAAATGCGTTACGATGATATAGCCAACCTTGTAGGCTACACCAACGACTACGGTGCCATAGGCAGCGTGCACGACTACTACTACAACCAGAGCTATGGAAAGTTCGACCTCACTTTCGATGTGGTGGGACCGGTGAACCTAAACAAATCTTATTCATATTATGGCGGTGGAGATGATGTCAATGCACCCATAATGATTAAGGAGTGTTGCATGGCTGTTGACTCACTGGTCAACTTTGCCGACTACGACTGGGATGGTGATGGCGTAGTGGAGGAGGTTTTCGTTCTCTATGCCGGATATGGTGAGGCTACGGGTGGCAACAGAGACACCGTGTGGCCGCACATGTGGGAAATGGAATCGGCCAAATTCTATTATCCGAACCTTGACATTCCCTCGCCCTTCGTCCTCGACAACGTGAGAATAAATGTCTATGCTTGCAGCAACGAACTCAGCGGCAGCTACGGCACCACACAACTCGGACTCGGTGTCATCTGCCACGAGTTCAGCCACTGCCTCGGACTGCCCGACCTCTACGATACCAGCACCTACGGCACAAACTTCGGTATGGATTCTTGGGATATCCTCGATCAAGGCAGTTACAACGGTCCCAGTTCATTGGGATGGGTGCCCGCAGGCTATTCGTGCTACGAGAGATGGTATGCTGGTTGGATGAAACCCTCTGAGATGAAAAAGAGCAGACGCATCGTCAATCAGAAACCCATCAACGAGAAAGGACAGTGCTACATTATTTATAATGATAACTGCAAAGACGAGTATTACATCCTCGAAAACCGCAACAAGACCGATTGGGACGCTTACTTGCCCGGTGAAGGACTCCTTATCGTGCACGTGGACTACGATGCCGATCAGTGGGCCAACAATTCTGTCAATGCCACCGATAATTCACAGGACCATGAGCGACTCACCATCTTCCATGCCAGCAATTCAAGGTACGGCGGACATGATGCCTATCCCTATCAGACACGCGACAGCCTGACCGACAACTCTACACCCTCTGCCATGTTGTATAACAAGAATACCGACGGCAGCAAACTGATGCACAAACCCATCACCGAAATCACACGCGATCCGGCCACTGCCAAGATATCCTTCCTCTACCGCAACGAGAATGAGCAGAACGGCATAGAAGAGGCTGAGGCTGAGGTGGCGTCTGATGCAGGGGTGTATCGCCTCGACGGCATAAAGGTGTCCGGCAATTACCAAAACGGTGAACTGGGCGGACTGCCCAAGGGTACCTATGTGGTGAGAGATGCCGACGGCAAGAGCCGTAAGGTGGAGGTGAAGTAAATATTAAAAAATATTAAAACCCACTGCCTCGCAAAAGGAAAAGAAATCTGTAAGCAAACAAATTAGTAATTTTGCAGCCGCTATCACGAGATGGTAGCATAAATTCAAACCTTATATACAATTCACAAATGGCAACAAAAATCAGATTACAGCGTCGCGGCCGCAAGGGCTATGCTTTCTACAGCATCGTCATCGCCGACGCAAGAGCACCACGAGATGGTAGATTCACTGAGAAGATTGGTACTTACAATCCCAACACCAATCCTGCAACCGTAGATTTGAATTTTGAGCGTGCCCTGTATTGGGTGGAGGTAGGCGCACAGCCCACCGATACCGTGCGTAGCATTCTCAGACGCGAGGGCGTTTACCTGATGAAGCACCTCAAGGGTGGCGTGCGCAAGGGCGCATTCGACGAGGCTTCGCTGCAGCAGCGCTTCGACGCATGGAAGAATGACAAGCAGAAGGGACTCGACGCAGTGCGTCTGGCCGAAGCCAAGGCCAAGAAGACCGCTGCCGAGAAAGAGCTCAGAGCTGAGAAGGAGATCAACGAGGCTATTGCCAAGAAGGTGGCCGAGAAGAAGGCTGCTGCCGCTGCCGCTGAGGCTGAGGCCGCTACTGCCGCTGCCGCTGAAGAAGCTCCCGCCGAGGCTTAAACCTCTGTCTGTGGAAACAAGGAAGGTGAGTCAACATGCTTGGCTCACCTTCTTTCGTTTGTGTGTGAGGATTATCTTATAGCAGTACACGGTATAGCCGCTCATACGCTGCTGCCACTTTCATGTAGTCGTGGTGCTTACGCACGTAGGCGGCACTGTCACGCTGCAATCCTGGCAATTGTTCGGGATGCAACACGATTGCTTCTATCTGCGCTGTTACGCTTGCTTCGTTGGGCAGCACATTCACAATCGGACGCAGTGTTTGCTCGCCCAGTATCTCGTAGTTCTCTGGCTCACCGCCGCCCACGCACACAATACCCTTCGACATGGCCAGAAGGGGATTCATCGAGGGGGTGTAGCTGTATAGCTGGTCCAGTATCATGTCGCTACCGTCCATCATCTCGCAGTATTGGGCATAGGGCACCGACTCGGCTATCCTCAGTTCCATCTTGTCGGGATGCCTTCTCTGCACCTCCTGGGCTGCACGCAGCATGATGTCGGTGCCTTTGTAGGCGCTGCGCTCCCTGTTGATGCCTATGAACACTTTCACCTTCTCTCCCTGTCGCCATTGTATGGGGGCTGCGTCGGGCATCTTGATGGGGTAGGGAATGAACGTGGTCTTCTCTGGAAAGGTGGGGTGGTAGCTCACCCAGTATTCATACAGTCCGGCCACGATGGCATCACAGTCGGCCGCAATCTTCTTGTTCAGTGTCTCCTTCGCCGTGCCGGTCCATTCCCTGCGGTAGAGCATGGCTTCTGCATCGTCGCGCAATCTGTCGCCTATGTTGAAGTCGCTGTATCTGAGCAGTTTGTCGTTCACACAGCAGTTCACCCAATACCAGTCCATGCCGAAGGCGCCCATCACCATTTTCTTGTTGTGGCGGCGCAGATAATCGTAGATGCTCCCCATGCGTTCTGCCTTCAACTCCAAGAACAGGGGGTTTATCAGCTGCACGATGTCGTAGCCCCTGAGCCGTGGCAGCAGTGCGGCGAGCCTTGCCATGTAGGTGAGGCCGCCCCAGTGCCCCGGCTTCCGTACAAGGTCTATGTCGCGGGGGTAATCCTTCCAGAAGTCGCCGTTGGAGAGCACGGTAGCCTCATGGCCGAGCGCTTTCAACCCGGCGGCCAGCGTGGCATGCACGTTGCTGTATTCTCCTATGAGCAGAATCTTCATCCCTTGCATCTATTTCATGATGAGGCAGAGCAGTCGGCGTTGCCATGCCGAACCGGTCATCTTTCTGAACCACTGGTATTTGCGGGTATAGTTCCGGTCGGGTAGGGGGAAGAGTCCCTTTTCGGTGAGTTGCTCCACACATTTTTCTAAATAGCGGTAGTTGTGGGTCAGCGTGATGATGTTATAGATGTAGTCCATGGTCAGCTGGCACACCCTGCGTTCCAGCGCTTCGCGTTCCTCAATGGGCAGCGTGTCGGTGCTGTCGGCCATCCTGAAGAGCACGCCCTGCAAGTCCTGCAAGCGGCGCATCACCCATTTCTTGTTGGTGTCGGTGGTGATGGAGGCCTCACGATGCCGGTAGTAGTATGCCTTGGCCTCCGTGGTGTAGAGTTTCTCGGCACGCAGCATGAGCCGCGGGGTGAACTCTTCGTCCTCGTGCAGTATGTTCGGGGTGAAGCGCAGGTCTATCAGCAGGTCTTTCTTGAAGAGGTAGCCGCAGGCGGCAGCGCGAAGGTTGTTGTGCCGCATATAGGCACTTCCTTCCATCGGACCCTCGAAATCGGTGGTGGGGGCCGTTTCTTGCTTGTCGGATAACTGGAATATCACCATGTCGGGGTCGTTGAACCGCGCCATGTCAAGGCACAGTTCATAGATGGTGGTGTTCAGCATGTCGTCGCCGTCCACAAACTGTATGTATTTCCCTTTGCACGTGTCGATACCTCTGTTGCGGGCAGCGCTCAGTCCTTGGTTGCGCTGCCTGATATAGGTGAAGTCGTCGAGATATTCCTGCAGTTCAGGCAGGGGCGATATGTCGGAGCCGTCATCCACGAGGATGATTTCCCGCTCTTCCCTGCTCAGTGTCAACGCAGTGATACTGCCTATGCAGGCCTTCACCAGTTCGGCGGGCAGGTTGTAGCATGCGATGATAAAGCTTATCAGCGGTTGCGGCTCATTAGGTGTAACATTCGGTTTATTTTGCATGTGGTCTTTACGCTTGTGAGTCTTAGCAGCCTCATTTTCATGCGGTTGCGACGGGTTATGTCCAATTCTCTGATTTTCTTGCTGTGCTTCCAGTCGGGGTCGGGCAGGATGGGGGAGCGACGGGTGTGCTCATACACATCCAACTGAATGTTGAGCACGTCGCAGTAGTATTCATTCACCTCTCGTGCCGTGCCTGTGTCTTCTAAATGGCGCACGTGTGCTTCCAACAAGTCGGCCAGACGCATGCCGTCTGCCATCGCCGTGATGCCATACGGGTTCACCGTGTAGTAGTAGATACCTTCTTCTGTGGTGCCTATCACCTTGGCTTCCTTGAGTAGGGCGGGCAACGTGTGGGCGTCTTCGAAATATTTGCCCTCGGGGAACTTTGTATGGTCGAAGAGGCGACGCGCATATATCTTGTTACAGGCGAAGGTGTGGGTCCATCCGCGTGTGTATTGCCAGTAATCGTGTGCGGAGTGGTATTCATCTACGCCGAACTTCATAATACATTGCTCCTCACCGCCGTAATGCCAGTAGATGGGATATTCCAGAATGTCGTATTCGGGATGTGCTCCAAGTTTCGCCATCAGCACAGCAAAGGTGTTGTCGCCCACGAAGTCGTCGCTGTCCACAAAGGTGATGTAGTCGCCGTGAGCCATCTTGATGCCGGTGTTGCGGGCTGCCGAGAGACCGCCGTTCGCCTGGTGGGTCACCCTTATGCGAGGGTCGCGTGCAGCCCATGCGTCGCAAAGAGCCGGGCACCTGTCTGGCGAACCGTCGTCCACAAGACATATTTCGCAGTCGGCAGGTGGTTGTCGCATAATGCTCTCAAGACATCTGTCCAATGTCTTCTCCACCCGGTACACCGGTATCACAATACTCAGTTTCATCCTTTTACCCATAGCGGCAGGCTGTCATAGCCGATTTCAACTATTGACATTTTCAAATCACGGTGCTAAGGTAGGGATTTTTTCCCTAACCGCAAAATTTTTTGAACGGAGTTTATGGCTTGGTAGATCAAAGTTATTTGTACTCGGAAATGAAAAGAAAAATTTTTTTCTTTTACATTTCGCTCGTTTTTTGTAACTTTGCGGTGTGAAATATTTATTTGTATGGGAGAGATAGCTTTAAATAATGGTTTCAAACTTATAGGCAACCAAGAATACACCCTTTTGAAAACAATCAAAAAGGGTGAGTTGAGTATTACCTATCTTGCTGAGACTGAAACGAAGGACCAAATTTCACCGAAAAGGACCTATGCCGTCAAGGAGTTCTTTCCTGATGGCTTGTGTCAGAGAATGAACGACAAGTCTGTGCAGCCTGCCGATGGTAAGATGCTGTCTTTCAATGAATCGTATAATGATTTCAAAAGCAAGGCCGAATGTCTTTGCAAAATCCATCACGAAGGCATCGTGCCCGTGAACGAGGTGATAGAGGCCAATGGCACGCTCTACTGTGTGATGGATTTCATCAGCGGTGACTCACTTGAGACGTACATCGAAAGCAAGGGCGGACGGCTCGACGAGAAAGAGGCTGTTTCCCTCTTGGGTAAGGTGGCTAAGAGCATCACTTACCTGCACAGCCAAAACATCCTTCACCTTGACATCAAGCCAGACAATATCATATTGACGCAAGGGCAACCGATGCTCATCGGCTTCGGTGCGTTACGGCAATATGAGGGCATGGAGAAGTTCTCTTCTCAGGCCGATGTCTATGCCCTTGCTGCTACGCTGTTCCACATACTCACGGGCAAGGCTCCCGTTAATGCGGACCGTATCAGCAATAAATGGATTGAAAGCCATCTGCCCGACAACATCAGCAAGAATGTGGCAGCTGCCCTTTGTATGGCCATGAGCCTTGAGTCGGGTAATCGAACCGAAAGCGTGGACAAGTTCATCGCCGACTTGACTGCCGCACCCGGCTCCGTCCCACAAAATGCTTCCGGAAATGACAGAAGGCTGTCTGCGAATGTGAAGAAGTCCCTGATAAGGGTTGCACTGGCAGGGCTGTTGGTCCTGATAGGAGTGATCGTCTTCAATTTATTCAAGACGAAAGAAATACCTCCTGAGTTGGTCGATTACACGGATTCCTATACCGTTTCAGATGATGACGACATAGCGCCATCCTCTTCCAACATATCCTCCTATCCTCAGACCTTCACCGTGAAGGGCGTGAGTTTCACAATGTTACCCGTTGCCGGCGGTACGTTCATGATGGGTGCAACGAAAGAGCAGGGCACGAAACCGTGGAGTGATGAAAAGCCCGCCCATGAGGTGAAATTGGCGAACTACATGATAGGAGAGACGGAGGTGACGCAAGCGTTGTGGGAGGCGGTGATGGGGAGTAATCCTTCTCTCTTCAAGGGCGAAGACCTGCCTGTGGAACAAGTATCTTGGAACGACTGTAAGGAGTTCCTCAAGAAGCTGAACCGCCTCACGGGCAAGACCTTCCGCCTGCCTACGGAGGCAGAGTGGGAATATGCTGCCCGTGGCGGATCCAAGTCGCATCATACCAAGTACAGCGGCAGCAACAATCTCGACACGGTGGCATGTTATAGGAAACTCATTCACGAAAATGATTCAATGAACACGGATTTCAGAACCCATCCTGTGAAGACGAAGCTGCCCAACGAACTCGGTATTTATGACATGAGTGGCAACGTGTGGGAATGGTGTCAGGACTGGTATGGCGAAGACTATTATGAATCATCCCCCCAAGACAATCCCAAAGGGCCAAAAGAGGGCTCTCGCCGTGTGTGCCGTGGTGGTGGCTGGGACGATTTCACCCGCTGCTGCCGCATCTCCTACCGCAGCTACCACGTCCCCTCCAACCGAAAGCGTGACATAGGCCTCCGCCTCGCGCTATAGCCCCAGAAAAAGCCCTTATAAAAAGCCCTTATAAAAAGCCCCCAGAAAAAAGCCACCGTTCGGCGCGGTTTTGCCGCGCCGCCCCCTCCTGCGCCGCTCCCTCCTGTGCCGCCCCCTCCAATGTCCCTCAATGCGACACCCACCGTGTCCCTCCTCGCTCTTTGTCGCATCACGCCCTTCCTGTCGCTATCTTCCGTACACAATTATTGGTTTTTTCTTGTTTTCCCTTCAATTCCGTTCTATCTTTGCATTGTCAAAAGAGACAAACAGAAGAGTAAAACATT
>CAJONT010000097.1 GCA_905235975.1 uncultured Prevotella sp. | reverse complement strand
TTTTCTCTCGCTTATTCGTACCTTTGTCGGCGCAAAGCGACAGAATCACACATTTTATAACAATATGATGACAGCAAACGAGATACGCGAATCGTTCAGAAAGTTTTTCGAGTCGAAAGGCCACACCATCGAGCCTTCGGCACCCATGGTAATAAAAGACGACCCCACCCTGATGTTCACCAATGCCGGTATGAACCAGTGGAAAGACATCATTTTGGGCACACGCAACCCTGAGCCGCGCCGCAGAGCCGACTGGCAGAAATGCCTCCGTGTGAGCGGCAAGCACAACGACCTGGAAGAAGTAGGCCACGACACCTACCACCACACCATGTTCGAGATGCTGGGCAACTGGAGTTTCGGCGACTACTTCAAGGAGGGTGCCATCGACATGGCCTGGGAATATCTGGTGGACGTGCTGCACCTGAATCCTGCCGACCTCTACGTGACCGTGTTTGAGGGCAGCGAAGAAGAAGGTCTGTCACGCGATGACGAAGCAGCCGGCTACTGGGCCAAGCACGTGCCCGCCGACCACATCATAAACGGCAACAAGCACGACAATTTCTGGGAGATGGGCGACACGGGTCCCTGCGGCCCCTGCTCGGAGATACACCTCGACTCCCGCACCGACGAGGAGAAGGCCAAGGTGCCCGGCTATTCGTTAGTGAACAAAGACGACCCCCAGGTGATAGAGATATGGAACCTCGTGTTCATGCAGTTCAACCGCAAGGCCGACGGCAGTCTGGAGAAGTTGTCGATGAACGTGATAGACACCGGCATGGGTTTCGAACGTCTGGTACGCGCCCTTCAAGGCAAGCACAGCAACTACGACACCGACGTCTTCCAGCCGGTGATACATGAGATAGAGCATCTGTCGGGTCTGCGCTACGGTGCACAGGAAGACACCGACGTGGCCATGCGCGTGGTGGCCGATCACCTTCGCGCCGTGTCGTTCAGCATTGCCGACGGTCAGCTACCGAGCAATGCCAAGGCTGGCTATGTGATACGCCGCATCCTGCGCCGTGCCGTACGCTATGCCTACACCTTCCTCGACAGGAAAGAAGCCTTCCTCTACCAGTTGGTGCCCACTCTGGTGAAGGAGATGGGCGGAGCTTATCCTGAGCTGCCCGCCCAGCAGACACTGATAGAACGTGTGATAAAGGAGGAGGAAGACTCGTTCCTGCGCACACTCGACAAAGGTATCACCCTGCTCAACGCCGCCATGGACACCATGAAGGCAGAGGGCAAGACCCAGCTCGACGGAACCCAGGCATTCAAACTCTTCGACACCTATGGCTTCCCCCTCGACCTGACCGAGCTGATATGCCGCGAAAACGGATACACCGTCGACGAGGAGCAGTTTGCCGTCGAGATGCAGAAGCAGAAAGAGCGCGCCCGCAACGCCGCCGCCGTGGAGAACAGCGACTGGACCATCATACGCGAGGGCGAACAGCAGTTTGTGGGTTACGACTACACCGAATACGAGTGCCGCATCCTGCGCTACCGCAAGGTGACCCAGAAAAAGGTCTCCTACTACGAACTTGTGCTCGACTACACCCCGTTCTACGGCGAGATGGGCGGTCAGGTGGGCGACCAGGGCGTACTGGTGAGCGAAACCGAGACGATAGAAGTGACCGACACGAAACGCGAGAACAATCAAAGCATCCACATCGTGCAGGCACTGCCCAAGGAGCCCGAAGCCCCCTTCATGGCCTGTGTAGACACCGACAAGCGTAATGCCAGCGCCGCCAACCATACCGCCACCCACCTGCTGCACTATGCCCTGAAGCAAGTGCTGGGCGACCATGTGGAGCAGAAGGGTTCGTTTGTGAGTCCCGACACACTTCGTTTCGACTTCAGCCACTACCAGAAGGTGACCGACGAGGAACTGCGCCAGGTGGAGTGTATCGTGAACCGCATGATACGCGAAGACATGCCTTTGGACGAGCATCGCGACACCCCCATCCAGGAAGCACGCCAACTGGGTGCCGTGGCCCTCTTCGGCGAGAAGTACGGCGACAAGGTGCGTGTGGTACGCTTCGGTCCCACCTGCGAGTTCTGCGGCGGTATCCACGCCCGCAGCACCGGCCGCATAGGCTTCTTCAAGATTATGGGTGAAGGCAGCGTGGCCGCCGGCATCCGCCGCATCGAAGCCAAGACGGGCAAGGAGTGCGAAGAAATAATCTACGCTTACGAAGACCTTATCAATGCCATGCGCAGTCTGTTCAACAATGCGAAGGACCTAAAGACTGTGGTTGCCAAATACATCGACGAGCACGACGCCATGAGAAAGCAGATAGACACCTTCAAGGCCCAAGCCGTGACGCGTACCGCCAACACCTTGGTGAGCAAAGCGCAGACCACGGGCGACATGTGCATCGTACGCGCCGTGCTGCCCGTCGATCCAGCCTCTGCCAAGGACATCGCCTTCAAGGTGAAACAGGCTATCGGTGAGAACCTGCTCTTCGTATTGGGTTCTTACAGCGACAACAAGCCTCTGCTCACGGTGATGATAGGCTCTGACCTGACCACGCACTACAAATTGCACGCCGGACAGATGATACGCGAGGCCGCCAAGCTGATAAAGGGCGGCGGCGGCGGTCAGCCCCACTTTGCCACGGCAGGCGGCAAGGACACCGACGGTCTGTCGGCTGCTGTCGACAAGATTGTGCAGATGGCCACAAGCAAATAGTCAAATAAAAACTCAAATGCTACGCGACGGAAGCCTCCAAGGCCGAAATTGTGTAGCATTTGTAGTAGAAAAGGGTGCAAAAACCTTCAAAATGTAGACTTTATACTGAAAAAATTTGCTTTTTTATATTTTTTCGTTAATTTTGCTTTTCAAACATCTGTGGTTGATTGTAACGACCCTCTACCTAAGCAAATTAATTCATTATCTGATCACAAAATGAAGACCTTGACAAAATTATCCCTTATGCTGCTCACGCTGACGTTCTGCACAAGCGTATCGGCAGCTCCCATCAAGCTGAAGAAAGACAGAGTGGTGGTGGACGGCATTACCTATACGGTGAATGCGAAGAATGAAACGGCCACCGTGGTCAAAGGCCAGGAACCCTACGCAGGCGACGTCGTCATACCGAAGAAAGTGACGGTTGACGAGGTGACAGTCTATGTGGAAGAGATTGGTTCCGGAGCCTTCTCCGGCTGCAGCGGCGTCACATCGATTGAGATTCCCGAGACCATTACCAAGATAGGCTCAGCGGCCTTCAAGGGATGCAGCAGTCTGACCAGCATCACCCTTCCCAAGGGCGTGAACGAACTGGCAAACGGACTTTTTGAGGACTGCTCCGCGCTCACAACGATAGAATTCCCTGTCAACATCAACAAGATGGGCACAGGCGTATTCAAGGCATGCCGCTCGTTGGTAGAAATCTCACTGCCTTCGAGCATCACGACCTTGCCTTCTGAATCCTTCGCCGATTGCAGCAGTCTGCAGGCCGTGATACTGCCCACTGCCCTGAAGGCGATTCAGAGCAATGCCTTCTTTCAGTGCACCTCATTGGAATCGATAGATATTCCGACCGGTGTGTCGAATCTGGGCAACGGCATTTTCAAGAGTTGCACCAACCTCGAAGCCGTAATCATTCCAAACAGCGTGACTGAGATAAGCAGCAAAATGTTTGAAGACTGTTCGAGCCTTAGACTTGTCAACATACCCAACTCGGTGCGTAAGATAGAGCGTCAGGCCTTCCACAACTGCAGCAATTTGGACAGCATCTACATTTCCAATTCCGTGCAAGACCTCGGCAGTGGTGTGTTTGAAGGTTGCAGCAGCATGCGCAAGGCCAATATTCCCAACGGCATCAAAGAC
>CAJONT010000096.1 GCA_905235975.1 uncultured Prevotella sp. | reverse complement strand
TAGTTTAAATTATTAATGCTATTGCAAAATAACACATTTTATCCTGTAATTGCAAGGGGTACAACAGAAAATCAAAGTATTTAAAATGTTAAAATATTGACTATAAACAACTTAAAAAAAATAATACTATAAAAAATCTAAATGCCTACAAACTTTAGAAACAGCATTTTTTTATACATTTATTTGGAAGAATGAAGAAAAGTCCGTATCTTTACCACGTTTTTAAAAATTGCCAAGAAAATGCACTTCACAAAACTGTTTACTATTGGTTTACTCGCCTTGCTGTGTTCAAACAGTGTCACGGCAAAGCCTTCGTCACGTCAGAACCGCCTTTACCAGACATTAGACAGTCTGTTGGAGCATCAGAGCGAATTGATAGAAGAGAAGAAAGCCCGGATCCGCATGATTACCGACGGTGCCGCCACCCTTAATCTCACCCCGGAACAAGCCTACCTGAACAACACCCGACTGTATGATGAATACAAGGCCTTTCAATTCGACTCCGCGTTTTACTATATCAACAAGAACTTGGAGATGCACGTCTTTGAGCACGACCCCATCATGGAAGCAGAGAATCTGGTACGCATGTCGCACATCTTGGCGGTGAGCGGTCTTTTCGACAAGGCAGAGGAAATGATAGACCGCATTCATCCCGAAGCCCTTGATGTGGCCCACCGTGTGGAGTACTACAATCAGCGAGGCGAGTTGAACCTGTACCATTCGGAGATGGCCCTGTCGACACCCTTTTTCCAAGCCTACATCGACAGTGCGCAATACTACCGACAGCTTATCCTTCAGATAGCACCCAAGGACAGCTACGACTACATCTTCAACCAAGCCACCTACACCTGCGAGCGCGGCGACCCCGACGGTGCCATCCGCCAGTTGGACTCCTATCTTAAGAAGTTAAAACCCGGCGACCGCCGTTACAGTATCATCAGCAGCACCTTGGCATATTTCTACCAGACAAAGAACGACAACGACATGCAGGAGCACTACCTGCTACTGTCTGCCATCAGCGACATACGCGGCGCCATCTTAGAGAACAACTCACTCCGTGAGCTCTCCTCCATCCTATTGGAGCGAGGAGACTACACCAAAGCCTATGCCTACCTGTCGCACGCCAGTGAAGATGCGAAAGCCTACGGCAGCCGCCTTCGCAGCATGCAGATTTCCCGTCTGGCACCCCTTATCACCAAGGCCTACGACATGGAGCGCAACCATACGGAGCGCCGGCAAATCATTCTGTTAGCGCTGCTCTCCGTGATTGCCCTCCTGTTGTTGGGCACCATCGTCAATATACTCACGCTGCTGAAGAAACGCCGTTTAGGGAATGAAAAGATGTCGCAGTTGAACGAAGAGCTCCTTCGTCAGAACGAGGAGATACAGGTGATGAATATGCAGATGAAGGAGTCGAACCGTATCAAGGACGAATACATAGGCCGATTCCTTGTGTTGAGCAGCAATTTCATACACCGTGGCGAGGAGCGCAACAAGAAGATGCAGCGCCTGGCCCGCGAGCGAAAGATAGAAGAGCTCTTTACAGAGTTGAAGAATGCGAAGCCCCTCAATGAAAGCGTCCAACTGTTTCACCAGAACTTCGACACCGCCTTTCTGAACATCTATCCCCATTTTATAGAAGAGGTGAACCGACTGATGACCGATGACAACCAGTTTGTCATCGACACGGAAGGCGGCAGGCTGACCACCGAGCTTCGCGTGCTTGCCCTCATCCGCTTAGGCATTGTTGACAACCAGAGCATCGCCGACATTCTGCGCTCCAGTATCACCACAATCTACACCTACCGCTCGAAGATAAAGGCGCGCGCCCGGGTGAAGGACACCTTCGAAGAAGACATCCGCCGCACAGGAACGTACTAAAGGTCTAATTATAAACTATTTACATTTTCCTCCTCATCACCGGAGAGGAAGAGAAGCAAACGATTTGTGACATTCACAGCGCTGACGCCAGAGTCGAAGTCGAGAGACAGCAGGTTGAGGTCGGGATAGCGCCTGCGAAGCGCATTTTCCACGCCCCTTGCCACAATATGGTTTGCGATGCAGCCGAAAGGTTGCAATGAGAGCACATTCTTTACGCCATGTTCGACGAAAGAGCCAATTTCGGCAGGCAAGAGCCACCCCTCGCCAAACTGAGCTGCCGGGGAGACGATGCCGTCGGCATGCGCCGCCTCATGTCGGATATCCTCGAAGGGAGAGAAATAGCGGAAAGCCTGCGCTGCCTTGTTGAAGCGCTTGATATTTCTCTGTGCCAAGATTCTCAAGAGTTGCACCACCGACATGGGGAAACGGCTGTCGGAGAGTCCCATCTTCCTGTTTCTCACCACGTTGACGAACTCCTGCAAGAAGAACGGAGTAATGAGCGGGGGCACGATTTCCACGCCCCGCCGCATGAGTTGCTCTTGTATCTGCTGATGTGCGAAATGGTTGAACTTCAAGAAGATTTCGCCCACGATGCCCACTTTCTGCGTCAGGATGTCGCGTACAATCATGTTAAACTCACCTGCCGCATCCGCCACCTGCCTTAGGAGCGTATCCGTTATCTGTCGCCTGCTCTTGACACCAGCGGCACAGAGGCCGATACAATCGCCGCCCAACTTGAGGAATCTGTCGCGGAGAGCCGCTGCAAGTCCTTCCACCTTCTCGCGTGCTGCGGCAGCGTAATACATCTTGGCGATGGTATCGGCATAAAGGAGCGCCGACAAGACCACCGGCCCCAGCTTTCGCCAAGAAATATTGAATCCCTCCTGTTCGTTGGCCCCGTCGCCATTCGTCGTCACCCCCAGTGTGATGAGCGGCACATGGGCGAATCCCGCCTGCACCATTGCCCTCTTGATGAGTCCGGCATAATTGGTAGCCCTGCACTGGCCTCCCGTCTGCGACATGGCGACCGCGATGTTGTCGACATCATATTGTCCCGATTTCAGCGCCTTAATGATATCGCCCACCACGAGGGTAGCAGGATAGCACACCTCATTGTTGGCATACTGGAGGCCCATAGAAGCAGAATCGTCATCGCTTGGCGGCAGCACCACAATGCGATAACCCGCCAGACGTCCGATGGCAGGCAGCAGCGGTGTGACAAACTCTGAGATATGTGGAACGAGGATGGTTTTGCGCACATCCTTCGGTGTGAACACCCTGGTAGTAAGGAAAGGTTCGTGATTTTGTTCAAGTGATTCTTCAGCATCCGCTGTCGCATCCGCAGCGGAAGCAATCTGACTGCGCAGGCTCTCTATGAGCGAACGCACGCGAAGTTTCAGCGACCCCACGTTGCACATATCATCAATCTTCAGCAAGGTGTAGGTCTTGCCATAACGAGCCAGCAAGGTGCGCACCTCGTCTTGAATGAACGCATCGGGTCCGCAACCGAACGATGTGAGTTGCACGAATTGCACACTGGAATCGCGGGTGGCAGCCCATTGTGCCGCCTTGATGATGCGGTTCACATACGCCCACTGCCTGACCGTGTTGGTCTCCCCCGCCGGTTGGTTGGGTTTCAGCCTGACGATGTCCTCGCTGATGACATTCACGCCCATTGCCGCGATTGTCTCGCTGATGCGGTGCTGGATGAGCGGGTCGGTATGGTAGGGTCTCCCCGCGAGCAAGATGGTGAGGCGCCCCCTCTTTTTTCCATTGGCGAGTATGGCCTCCACCCTTTGCAGAATTTCCTCCTCATATTGTTGTTTGGCAGCCAAGGCCTTCTCGAAAGCAGTGGCAGCGATGCGTTTGTTGATACCAATCTGGTGGAGATAGTCGACCACCTGCTTTTTGAGCAGCTTGAGGTTGGCGAAGTTGAGCACAGGCGAATCGACGGGTACCTCCGTGGGCATGGCACTGCGTATGACATCAGAGTAACCCGACACGATGGGGCAGTTGTAGCTGTTTATGGCCGTCTTAGACTCCTGCTGTTCATACACCACATAAGGAATGAGGATACGTTCCACCCCCTGCTCCACGAGTTGTTCCACATGGCTGTGTACCAGTTTGGCGGGGAAACATACGTTGTCGCTCATCACGGTATGCAGTGCGCACTCATAGCGTTGCATCTTGGAGTCGGAAGAGAGCACCACTTGCAGGCCGCATTCGGAGAGCAGACTGTGCCAGAAAGGATAGTTCTCGTACATATTGAGCATGCGCGGAATGCCAATCCGCCTACCCTTGACAAGCACATCCCGCTGGAAGAGCAGCTGGTATTTCTCCGGATAGATGTTCAGCCCCTTCTGACCCTTGTTGCCACTGTTGGTGAAGATGCGCTCACATTTGTTTCCACTCACATAGCTGTTGCCGCCTGCGAACTTGTAACGGGTGATGGTGCAGCGGTTTTCGCAGCCCTTGCACTGCGTGACCCGTGTGTCAAACTGCGAGCAATCGGTGAGTTGCGCCAGTTTGCGCGGTGCCGTGCGATGCGCCGCCGCATGGATGGCACAGCCATAGGCCCCCATCATCTCGGGCATGCTGCTTCTGGCCACCGTGCACCCAGTGAGCAATTCGAGTGCCCTGACGACGGCATCGTTGCGCATGGTGCCGCCCTGCACGACGATGCGTTTGCCCAGTTCACGCACATCTTTCAGTTTCAGCACTTTATAGAGGCAGTTGTTCACCACCGAGTAGGACAGTCCAGCTGCGATGTCGGGCACTTCCGCTCCCATTCGCAACACCTGTTTGATTTTGCTGTTCATGAATACCGTGCATCTTGTGCCCAAGTCGCACGGATGCTTCGCCGTACACGCCACGCGGGCGAAATCGGCGATAGAGCGGTTCAAGCTCTGAGCGAATGTCTGCAGGAAGGTGCCGCATCCCGACGAGCAAGCCTCATTCAGTTCCATACGGGTGACGACCCCTTTGTCGACGAAGATAGCCTTCATATCCTGGCCACCGATGTCGAGGATAAACGATACGTCGGGCATCAATCGGCTTGCCGCCCTGTAATGCGCCATTGTCTCGATTATACCACTATCGAGAGAGAAGGCCGCCTTGATGAGTTCCTCGCCGTAGCCTGTGGCACAAGAGCCCACGATTTGCAGTTCCGCGCCACACTCGTCGGCCAGCGCACTCAGTTGTTTGAGTCCCTCATCGACTGCTTTCACGGGTTGTCCCAGGCTGGGCACATAATAATTGAACAATATGTCGCCATCGGGTCTTGCCGCGATAATCTTTGTGGTGGTAGACCCCGAGTCGATACCGATGACCACCTGTTCAATGCCCTTGCACATCGGTTTCACCTCAATGCCGCCAAGCTGATGTTTCTCAATGCTCCACGCCTTGTATTCCTCCTCATCGCGGAAGAGAGGCGGCAGGCTGTTCTGAAGATTCACCTCCTGCGGTCTTTGCAAACGATTCTGCAGCACATCTATGGTGAGCGCATCCCCTTTGCTGTGCAGGGCCGTGCCGATGGCAGGAATGAGGTTGCTTTCCTCGCCCACGATGAAACACTTGGCATCGAGTTGCATATACTCCATAAAAGCCTTTCTGAGTGCGGGCAAGAAAGTCAGGGGACCGCCGCAGAGGAGCACTGGCGGGCATATCTTTTGGCCATGCGCCAACGTGGTGATGGTCTGAACGGCGATGGAATGGAAGATAGAGGCGCAAATGTCTTCGGTGGGCACATTCCGGCTCACGAGGTTCTGCACATCCGTCTTGGCAAACACACCGCATCGCGCTGCAATGGTATGCTGTTCGGTGGAGTGCATAGCAAGGTCGTTCATCCGTTCATGCGTCAGGCCGAGCAAAGCCGCCATCTGGTCGATAAAAGCACCCGTACCGCCGGCGCAGTTACCGTTCATGCGGAGGTCGGCCTTTCCTCCGGCGAGGAGCACCACTTTTGAGTCTTCCCCTCCGATATCAATGAGAGCCTGTGCCTCCGGATGACGCTGCCGTGCATAGACCGATGCCGCCACCACCTCCTGCACGAATTCTGCTTCAAGCAGTTCAGCAGTCTGCATGCCCACCGAACCGGTCACGCTCAGTGAGACCTCGGCGTTGCCCACTACATCAGCTATCTCGGTCAGGAATTTCCCTATCAGGGGCTTTACCTGTGCCTGATGCCGTTCATAGCGTTTCCACACCAAGGACCCTTGTTCGTCGATTACCACCATTTTGGCGGTTGTCGACCCTACGTCCAATCCGATTCGATATCTCATGCGAACAGTTTACAATCTAAATATGTAAAATATTTTGCAAAGTTACGAAAAAATGATTGCTAAACAAAAAAAATCATTTCTTTTTTTTGGGGAGGAGGGCACGAGGGCCTGGGCAAGGTTATTGGGGGGGGTGCTGTGACACAGCAACAGACGGGACAGGTTTTGCACCTTGAGAACTGACGGCAGGGCGGAGCCGTTGGTACCAATTATTTTCAAATTTGTTTGGAAGGATGGCTATTATTTCTTACATTTGCACACCACTATTATATTTCAAACTCATAATTCCTAATTGATTATGCACAAACTGACGGTATTGCTTGCAAGCCTGCTCATCGTTACGGCAGCAGCGGCACAGAACGCAAAGGAAGCACGTATCAAGGAGATTCGCTCAGCCTACGCCCAGGCAAAGAAAAAGATAGAGCAAAACGGCAAAGGCGGCAAGTCGCCCAAGGACATGAGCATCATATTCAACAAATTAGAGGATGAAAACGTGCCGATCTACAATGAGGAGTCAATCAACTACTACTTCGACGAGACCAGCCCTGATGGTGTGGCAGTAAAACACCTTTATTTTATATCGGAGAATTTTATGAGCCATGGTAACACCAGATACCGTGAGATACTTCTCAACCCCAAGGACCAGCAGGTGATGTTCTGCTATATGAAGGGAGAAACCGACGCCGGTTTTGTGGTGGAATCACGTTACTATTACGACACCAAAGGAAAGTGCATAGAACAGAAGCACAACATCCAAAACAGTTGGACCACTGATGACAGCGAAAAAGAGGATGCCGAGTATTACATCAAGATTTTCAACATGTTCACCCACAACGGCTACTTTACTCCTCTTGACCCTGACACGAAGGCCAAGCCCACCACGCCAAAGGCTCAGCGTATGGCGCAGATTCGCTCCATCTACGCCCAGGCCAAGGATAAGATAGCCAAGAACGAAAAGGCAGAGATGCCCAACGACCTACATATCACCATTCACGAACTGGGTGACGACCAGCCGCCGGTGACGACAGAAATCGAGATGTGTTTCGACACCGCCTGCTACTTTATCAGCAGCCACTCCACTTCCATGTGGATGGACGGCTACTCCGAATATCTCTTTGACCCTAAAGGCGAGAGCCTCATCTTCTCCTACACCCGCGGCAGAGAAGAAAACAATGAATGGGAATGGCGGTATTACTACGACGAGAACGGCAAGTGCATCGAAACGAAAAGCAACTCGGACGAAACCGACGACGGTTTCTACGACAAGCGTGCCGCCAAAGATTATCAAGCCATCTTCAACACGCTGATACACGAAGAGTAGGAATAGACAAGTTCTGACGAAAGCTAGACATAGCCAAATTCTTCGGCATTTATTTGGTAATTTCAACAACAAACGATATTTTTACTGCATATAATCCTTTTATGATGAGACTGTTATACTTTTTGTTAGCAACCTTTGCAACCGTTTATGCGAGTGCCAAACCCATTCGCACGGAGTCGGTATTGAAAAGTGATTGGAAGTTTACGCGTTCTGACGACGCCCGTTTTGCCAAGGCAGACTACGACGATTCCGCCTGGCAGTCGATCACAGTGCCTCACGACTGGGCCATCAGCGGTCCCTTCGACAACAACAACGATAAACAGACCGTGGCCATTGAGCAAAACGGCGAGCGCGTGCCATCGGAGAAGACGGGACGCACGGGCAGCCTGCCCTGGACGGGGATAGGCTGGTATCGGAGGGCGTTCAGTGTCGCAGACGATGCCGGGCGCATCATACTGAACTTCGACGGCGCGATGTCGGAGCCCGAGGTCTATGTGAACGGCACCAAAGTGGGGGAATGGAAATACGGTTATAATGCGTTCAACATAGACATCACACCCTACGTGAGGAAAGGAGGCGGCCGCAACGTGCTGGCGGTGCGTTTGCGCAACCTGCCCGAAAGCAGCCGCTGGTATCCAGGAGCCGGACTTTTCCGCCCCGTTACGCTCATCCAGACCTCGGACAAAGCGGTGGATGTGTGGGGAATAGACCTGCGCACGCTGTCTATCCAGAAACCTCAGCGAACGGCGCAAGTGAGTGTGGATGTATCGCTCACCGGCTGCGGTGAGACCGACCGCGTGCAGATAAACCTTTGCGGCAAACGGTCGGAAGTAGGTATCCATAACGGAAAGGCCCATGCCGAGCTGAGCCTGTCGGGCGTGTCATATTGGAGCCCCGAACATCCGCAGCTCTATCCGCTCACGGTGAAAGTAATAGATGCCCAAGGCCGGGTGACGGACGAGGTGACCAAGCGTATAGGCATACGCACCATATCCTATACAGCTGCGAACGGTTTCCAACTGAACGGAGAGACGCGCAAGTTTCGCGGAGTCTGTCTGCACCACGACCTGGGTATGATTGGTGCTGCCGTCAACCGGGCGGCCATTGTCCGTCAGATCGAGTTGCTGAAGGCGATGGGCTGCGATGCCATCCGCACGTCGCACAACATGCCCTCTCAGTGGCAGATGGACATCTGCGACTCGCTCGGCATGCTCGTGATGGCCGAGTCGTTCGACATGTGGGTCGTTCCGAAGTGCAAGAACGGATATAACCGTTTCTACAAGGAATGGTGGCAGCGCGACCTCGAGAACCTGGTGCTTGCCAACCGTCTGCATCCGGGCATTGTGATGTGGAGCCTCGGCAACGAGATTCCGGAGCAGACCAACCGTCAGGGCACGCAGATGATGCACGCCATGCAGAACCTCGTGCACAGTCTGGATCCCACACGTCCCTGCACGGCAGGTCTCGACCGATGGGACGAAGTGATAGAGTCTGGTTTTGCCGAGGGCATTGACATCGTGGGCCTGAACTATCGTACGCACCGCTATCAGAGTGCCTACAACCGCCTGCACCAGAAGTTCGTGCTGGGCAGCGAGACCGCCTCCACCATCAGCAGCCGCGGTTTCTATAAGTTCCCCGTGGTTCGTGCCGACAACAAGACCTACCCTGAGGGTCAATGCAGTTCCTACGACCTTGAGGCCTGCGGATGGTCGAACATCCCCGAGGACGATTGGGTGCTTCAGGACGACCGTGACTGGGTGATAGGCGAGTTCGTGTGGACAGGCTTCGACTACCTGGGCGAGCCCACTCCCTACGATGACCGCATGAATGCACGCAGCAGCTACTTCGGCATCTTCGACCTGGCCGGTCTGCCCAAGGACCGCTATTGGCTCTACCGCAGTCGCTGGAACCGCGAGGCAGAGACAATCCACCTGCTGCCGCATTGGACATGGCCCGGTCGCGAAGGCGAGGTGACGCCCGTGTATTGCTATACCAACTATCCCACAGCCGAACTGTTCGTCAACGGAAAGAGTCAGGGACGCATCACCAAGCGTTTGGATGCGAAAGCGAACCCCGACGGCAGTTGTATCAAAAGCGAGTCGGACCCGCTCATCGACCGCTACCGTCTGCGTTGGAACAATGTCAGATACGAGCCGGGTGAATTGCGCGTCGTGGTTTATGATGCCAATGGTGTGCGCAAGGGGGAGAGCGTATGCCGCACGGCTGGCAATCCCTATCGCCTCACCGTGACGCAGCAGTCGCTCGACGAATATCAGGGCCACAAGAATCTTCGCGCCGACGGCGAGGACATGGCATTCTATGTGGTTCAGGCTGTCGACAAGGACGGCAACCTCTGTCCCGAAGCCGATTGCCAAGTGGATATTCAGGTAAGCGGTGCTGCCGACTTCAAGGGTCTGTGCAATGGCGACGCCACTTCGTTCGAGGTCTTCACCCGTCCCACCATGAAGCTTTTCAAAGGTCAGCTGGTGGTGGGCATCATCTCCAACGGAAAGAAGGGAACGGCCAAGATAAGCGCGGAGTCGTCGGGCCTGCTTCCGGCAACAGCAAGCATAAAGGCGAAATAGAGGTGTGCATCACGGGGGCTCTCTTTAGGAAAGCCCCCGTGATGCTAATTTATAAAGTCAAGGAGTGATGAGATTCATCGAAAGTATAATTTGAATAAGGATCCTTGATTCTGAATTTTTGCAGGAAGATATATCTTTGAGGAAGCGGTTTTTGGAGAAGCCGCAGAGGAAGGGCATACACTTCATCTGGTTTTGATGGGGTTCCTCCAACTCCGAAAATGACGACAAAGTCTATTTCTCTTTCTTTAGAAAAATAGTTATAGTCATCAATCTTTCTTTGATCGACCCAAGAAATAGTCTTATCATCATCTTTGCCAGACCAGGCGGAACGGTACTTGCATTCTACAGCGAATTCGATGCCAGAGTCTTTCTTTCTAAAAACCATATCAGCATATTTACTTCTTTCAGTATTGTGATGCCTCGAAGTATAATCATTCACCTTTTCAACAAGTGTGTAATCAGAAGGTGCAAATCGAGAAACGATGAAATCCTCAAATGCCTTTCCTTTCTCTTCATTTGTAAGAGTAGTATCTGGAGAAACCGTTGTCTGAGGGGCTTGGGTTGATGGGGTTGATGGAGAGGATTGTCGGCTTTTTGAAGTCAACATTCCAAAAATGCCAAGAAGGATGAGGATAATTCCTAAGACAATGAGAAAGATGTACATACGTTTCATGTTTTTTATAGTAAACGATGTGTACAAAGAACATATTGCATTAAGCAGACATATTTTTTGTGAATCACAAGAACAAAAGTGGCGCAATTTGGTCTCACCCTAATCACAAAATCTACACAACTTGGGCAGTAGTGCTTCAAAAACATGGTTCTTATTCGTCTACTCGCTCAATGATGAAATCGCAGGCTGAGAACGTTATATTGAAAGCGTTAGGTGATTACTATAAAATTGGTGAGATTTCCGGTAAAGCTTATGGCACATTTGCTGGTAAAGAATTGCAGAAAGCAAATTGACGGTGCTATAAAAATATTCTTATCAAGATTGACAACAAATAATTAAACCCACTGATGCAGATTGTCAGTGGGTTAATTGGTCCCCAATGGAGTCACATATAGCCATAGTGAGCAAGATGCATACGAAAGAAAAATCTCGTTTCATCTCTCTTCTTGTTCTCCTTTGGGGATCAAATTGAAGAGTTTGTCAAGCCATCCTGCAAGGGGTGAAGGGCTGCTGAGAAGGCCTCCGTTGAAC
>CAJONT010000095.1 GCA_905235975.1 uncultured Prevotella sp. | reverse complement strand
ATAACGATGGAACACTGCCTTAAAAATCTGAATTAACAGAACACACCTAATGTCTACATAACAAATCTAAACCCTTCATGGATAAAATATCACATGCGGGAGTCGTAGAATCGAAAAATGCCGGTTGGCTAAGAGTGAAAATCTCTCAGACCTCGGCATGCGCTGCATGCAAAGTATCACGACATTGCAATGCCATGGAAAGCAAAGATAAAACGATAGAGATATACGATCCTCTTGCCGCAGAAAAATACAAAGAAGGTGATGCCATCGTGGTTTCTATGCCTGGGAGTATGGGGCACAAGGCTGTATTATGGGCATTCATTGTGCCTTTTCTGCTGTTAGTGGTTACTATTTTCGGTGTGATGTACTTCACACACGACGAGGCATGGGCTGCCCTCTCAGGGGTGGGCATACTGGTGCCCTATTATGGTGCCGTTTACCTGCTGAGACACAAGATATCTGAACAATTCGTGTTCAAGGTCGATGTATAGCGAGAAAACTAACACTCAAACAAATTATATTACTAATTTAACAAAAACATTATGGATTTTATTCTCAGTGCAGTGATCGTACTTGGTTTGATAGCGCTTATAGCGGCTGTCATTCTCTATGTATGTTCCAAAAAATTCGCAGTGGAAGAAGATCCCAGGTTGGGGAAGGTGACTGAAGCGTTGCCGGGTGCCAACTGTGGTGGATGCGGATTCCCAGGATGTAGCGGATTGGCCGGTGCGCTGGTCAAAGCAGCCGATGCCGGCTCCATTGAAGGACTGTCCTGTCCTGTAGGTGGAACGGATGTCATGGCTCAGGTGGCCGACTTGCTCGGAATAGCAGTCGCCAACACCGAGGCCAAAGTGGCTGTTGTAAGGTGCAACGGTACTTGCGAGATGAGACCGCGTACGGCAGAGTACGACGGTCTTCGGTCATGTGCAGCCATGAATTCCTGCGGCGCAGGTGAAACGGGCTGCGGTTTCGGTTGTCTCGGTTGTGGCGACTGTGTAGAAGCCTGCCAGTTTGATGCCATTCGCATCAACGAGGAGACCGGACTTCCCCAAGTCGATGAAGAGAAGTGTACTTCTTGCGGCGCATGTGTAAAAGCTTGTCCGCGTCACATCATCGAGTTGCGCAAGAAAGGCCCCAAGAGCCGCCGCATTTATGTGAGTTGTGTAAACAAGGACAAAGGTGCTGTGGCGCGCAAGTCGTGCAAAGCCGCCTGTATCGGCTGTGGCAAGTGTGCCAAGGAGTGCAAGTTTGAGGCTCTCACCGTGACCAACAATGTGGCCTACATCGACCCCGAGAAGTGCCGTCTGTGCAGGAAATGTGAGGAGGTCTGTCCCACCAATGTCATCGTAGCCGTGAATTTCCCGCCGAGGAAACCGCGTCCTGCAGCTCCTCAACCCTCCGCTGAGGCAAAGACTGAAGTAACGAAAAACACAGAAGACCAAACTAAACCAATGAAGGAGGTAGAGAAATGAAACTGAGAACTTTTAAAATGGGTGGTGTCCATCCTGACGAGAACAAGCTCACCAACGATGCCGTTGCCGTGAAGGCCGGTTTGCCCGCACAAGCTGTTTATCCTCTGTCTCAGCATATCGGTGCACCTGCCAAACCTGTTGTCAACAAGGGAGACCATGTGAAGGTAGGTACGCTCATTGCCGAGGCTGGTGGCTTCGTCTCTGCCCCCATCTATTCCGGCGTATCAGGCACTGTGCTGAAGATAGACAACGCAATCGATGCCACGGGCTATCTGAAGCCTTGCATTATTATAAAGGTAGAAGGTGATGAGTGGGAAGAAGGTATCGACCGCTCCGACAAATTGGAGACCCTCGCTGCCCATCCCGAACTGACACCCGAAGTGATTGTGGAAAAGGTGAAAACTGCTGGCATCACCGGTATGGGTGGTGCAGGTTTCCCCACATTCATAAAACTCTGTCCGCCGCCCACAGCCAAGGCTGAATGTGTGATTATCAATGCTGTGGAGTGTGAGCCTTATATCACTGCCGACTTCAGGCTGATGATGGAACATGCCGATGAGATTCTGGTGGGTCTTGAGTTGCTCATGAAGGCCGCCAAGGT
>CAJONT010000094.1 GCA_905235975.1 uncultured Prevotella sp. | reverse complement strand
GTAAGCGCTTCAGCATGCCAGAGGTTGCGGTTGCTCTCCTCAGCCACGGCGGCTGTGGGGATATGAGCCAGGAAGTCGTTGATGACATGAATCTGCTCCCAATAGAAGTTCCAATAGTTTCCGTCGAAGCCCGGGTCGGGTCTCATGTTAAAGAAGAAGTTGCCGGAGCTGTTCTTACCATTGATAAGAGCAGGAAGCCAGTCGACGAGGTCTTCGCCGCACTCCCAACCTTCGTCGGCAATGGCCCAGAATCCGTTTGTCCAGAAATAGCATCCGCGGTTGCCGCCACGGGGCAGATAGTTGAAGCAGGTGCTGAACTGCACAGCGGTCAACTCAGGGTCGGCATAAATGTCATCGTTACTCAGTCGGCCGTCGGGTGTCGCATCAAGCACATCGTCGCATGACGAGATTGCGAAAATGGCAGCCAATCCTAATAATAGACTATATATCTTTTTCATCTTGTTGCTTGTTTATAATTAGAATACAACATTAAGTCCCACGTTGAACGTGCGCATTACAGGGTAAGAGCCTGCGCCATCGTCCCATTTTCTCTGTTCGGGATCATAGATATTGGTGCGCAGGTGATCCCAAGTGAGCAGGTTGTTGCCATTGACATAGAGGCGAACCTGTTGTGCACCTATATGTCTGGTCCAATCGAAGGGGAAGGTATAGCCAATCTCTACGTTCTTGAGTCGCAGATAGGATGCGTTCATAATCCAGTAGTCGTTGCTGTAATGACTGATACCGGAACCGAGTCGGGGACGTGTGATTTTCTCTCCTGCCTCATAGCGCTCTTTGCTCCAACGTCCCAAGTGGTCGTCGAAGTAGGCACCACCGACACCCATGTTCTCATTGGTACCCCAACCGTCGTAGTTGCGTGAGAACTTGTCGATACCCTGGAAGAGGACACTGATATCGAAGCCTTTCACTTGTCCGCCTAATGTGATACCATAGACGGCACGGGGGTTGAGCGAGCTGTAACCAATGGGCTGCAGGTCCTTGTCGTTGATCAGGCCGTCGCCGTTGGCATCTTCATAGATAAAGTCGCCCGGTGAGGGAAGTCCGATTTCGTAGACACGGCCCAATTTCTCAATGTTCTCCTGGCTGTTGAAGTATCCGGAACCATCGGTAATCTGGTTTCCGTTAGCATCGTAGTAGATATTGTGGTCGATTTTGTAACCCCAGTTCTGTCCGATGCAGAATCCCGTGGCGCGTTGTGTGTAGGCGTATCCATATTCTGTTACATTGCCGTTTTCGTCGTACTTGTTTCCTTCAAGCACCAACTCATCGAACTCGGTCACCTTATTCTTACTATATGAGTAGTTGAAGCCCGCATTCACGGCAAAGTCTTTATTGAACTTATGGTTGTAGCTGAGGGTGAACTCATATCCGTGGTTTTCCACCTTACCCATGTTCACCTTAGGCATTGCACTGGAGGGCAGACCCTGCAGGTCGGGGATGGTCTGTCGTCCGATAAGCACATCACTACGTTTTTCGGTAAAATAGTCGAAAGTGGCCGACAGGTCTTTGAAGACGGTGATATCGAAACCGATATTGAATTTTTTCGCCACCTCCCATGTGATGTCGGGGTTGCCGAGCTGTGCGTAGTTTATATATTTTGTACCAGAGGAGCCGAGACTCGGGATGTTCCACATACCGGAGTCGCAGTCGCGTGGATTCTTACCTGACACGCTGATGTCGTCGAGGTAGAGGAAGCGTGCGCTACCCATCTGGTCGTTACCCACCTCGCCATAAGATCCGCGCACTTTGAATGTGGTGAGCCATTTGGCGTTGTCTCTGATAAATTTCTCCTCAGAAGCCACCCATCCGAAAGAGACGGCGGGGAAGAAACCGAATCGTTTGTCGGGCGAGAACTGCTCCGAGCCGTTGTATCCCATATTGAATTCGAAGAGATATTTCGAATCAAAATTATATGTGAAACGTCCTGAGAGTCCCAGCACATTGTAGGGCAGGTCGGCACCGTCTTTCTCGCGGTAGTCTCTCTGGAAGAGCAGCATACCACCCACATTGTGCTTTTTTGCGAAGGTTTGGTTGTAGTTCAAGTACCACTGCATGTTGATGAAATAGTTGCTCCACTGCTCCTTGCTGAGACCGATTTGTCCATCCTCAGTGGTATCGGCGATACCCAACTGATAGACCATTGTGCCGTCGGGGAGTTCATCGAGATAGTATTTCGCGTAGGTGCGGTAGGCATTGATACGGTTGACGCCTCGCGACTCGAAGGAAACGAGTCCCTTTGTTGAAAGTCCAGGTGTGATGAAGCCCAGGTCGACATCGAGGTTCAAGATGGCATTCAGTCCGGAATGTGTTTCCAATTTATATCCACGGCGGTTGAGCTGTCCGTAGGGGGAGTCGGCCATGGAGTAGACTTTCTTTGTCATGATACCACCCACGGGAGCCTCTGCCAGTTCATTGAAATAGAGGAGAGGATATCCCTCGATGGTGAGCGGTCCGGGCTGTGTGGGCGGGAAAGCCATTGTATAAGGCATGATAGCCCAGACACTCGACCCGCTGGGGAATGTGGTGGCACTACCATTGATTTTCTCTATGAAGCTCGATACGTCGAGCGAGAGTTTGATGTTTTTGTTCAGCTGGTGGTCGAGGTTTGAACGGAAGTTGTATCTGTTCATCGTCGACTGCGGGTCATATCCGAGCACGCTCTTGTCTTCCACGTTGAACATACCGCCTTGGTGGAGATAACCTGCACTGATGAAGTATTGCGTCTTCTCAGAGCCGCCCGACACATCGAGGTTGGCACGGGTCTGAGGTGCATAGTCTTTGAAAATGATATCGAAGAAATCGTTGTTTGGATGTCCAAACGGGTCGGTAGGATTCCCTGTCCGCCAGGAATAGTAGGCATCGATGTCTTCCTGTGAATATTCTTCGGCAAGTCCGTCGTTGCGGAGTGCTTCGTTGCGCAGGAGTGCCATGTCGTAAGAATCGAGTCTGTTAGGCCTTTTGATAATACCCTGCAACGAGTATTCCACTGTACCACTGACATTTACTTTTCCTTTTGCTCCGCGTTTTGTGGTGATAAGGATAACGCCGTTAGCGCCACGCACGCCGAATACTGCTGTGGCAGATGCGTCTTTGAGCACAGAGACTGTTTCAATCTCATGGCTGTTGATTGTTGCGATGTCATCGCGCGGCACGCCGTCGACCAAGATGAGCGGTGCCTGACCGTTGGTAGTACCCACACCACGGAGATAGAAAGTCACATCGTCGCGGCCTGGCTCACCACTACCCTGAATAGCTGTCAGACCTGGAATACGTCCTGCCAAGGTAGCCTCGACGTTGGGTGCAGGAGATTTCAACACCTCATCACCGTTAATGGCAGCCACGGCACCCGTTACGGTGACTTTCTTTTGTTTGCCGTAAGCCACCACGACTACTTCGTCAATAAGTTCGCTATCGGAATTAAGCATCACGCGCATGTCACCCCGCTGTGCTTTTAATTCCACACTCTTATAACCAATGTAGGAGAACTGCAAGATGGCGTTAGACGCGACGTTGATTGAAAAACGTCCGCTTTGGTCGGTTACCGTGCCGTTGGCTGTGCCCTTCACCTTTATGGTCACTCCGATGAGCGGCTCTCCGCTTTCATCGGTCACTATACCTTTGGCTGTTATCTGTTGCTGCTGAATTTCCATAGGCACGCCTTCTTCAGCAGCGACGGGTAAAGAAGAAAAGGTAGCGAGTAGCAGTCCGCCAGATAAAACAACTACACTTTTAAACATACTTTGTCTTTAAATTTTAGTATAAGAATTCGTTTCTTTTTAAGAAGAGTGAGGGGATGCCCTGAGGACACCCCTCACTCATAATTGTCAATGTTACTTCACCACAACCTTGTTGACCTGGTTTCCAGTCTTCACGACATAGACACCCGGTTTGCGGCTGTTCGTGCGTACACCGTTGAGGTCGTAGTACTCAACCTGCTGTCCGTCGGCCGAGATGTTCTCGATGCCTGAGGGATCCAACTTGGTGAAGCGCAAGAAGTCGGCATTTGTACCGTAGAAGTACACCTTCAGCTTGTGCTCACCCTCTGTGAGCAACATGTTGAACTCGTTGGGCAATTCATAGTTCAGATAGGTATCCCAACCGTTGCTCTCGCCATAGACGAACTTTTCGGTCATAGGACCATCGTCCACCACGAATGCAAAACCAGAGTTGTTGATGCCGTCCTCACCTCTGCCGTTGGCAGCGCTGACCTTCAGCGAGTAGTATGCCGTCTCAGTCACGTTGACGGTAAAGAGCAGCCAGTCGTCCTGACCGTCGTTCCATCCCACGTTGTGGCCTGTGCCACCGGTGCCGATGAAGTAGATCTGGTCACGGTAAGTGTCGGCGGTGCAGTAAGGCGACTGCCAGTTGTAGGCCACGCCCATGGCACCCTCGTCGAAGTTCTCAAACTCAATCTTG
>CAJONT010000093.1 GCA_905235975.1 uncultured Prevotella sp. | reverse complement strand
CTACAACCAGATGGTCATCGTGAAGGACATCGACTTTTTCTCGCTGTGCGAGCACCACATGCTGCCCTTCTACGGCAAGGCTCACGTTGCCTACATCCCCAACGGCTACATCACCGGTCTGAGCAAGATAGCCCGTGTGGTGGACATCTTCAGTCACCGTCTTCAGGTGCAAGAGCGTCTCACTCAGCAGATTAAGGACTGTATTCAGGACACCCTCCACCCGCTTGGCGTGATGGTGGTGCTCGAAGCCCGCCACATGTGCATGCAGATGCGTGGAGTGGAAAAGATAAACGCAGTGACCACGACGAGCGATTTCTGCGGAGCGTTCAACCAAGCCAAGACCCGCCAGGAGTTTATGAACCTGCTCAGGGGAGAAGTCAGCCACATATAGAAAAAACTCTCCGCTGATGCAAGATTAGGAAGTGGAAAGCGTTTAAAACCAAGATATAAACCATAAAATAAAGAAATGAAAAATCTGAAAAACTTCATTTTGTGTATACTGTGCCTTGCCACAGCCTCATTCTCGCTCACCTCTTGTTTGGGCGATGACGACGACGACGACACGCCGAGCATACTCACCCCTGCGGAGAGAGCTCAACAAATGAATGCCATGCAAGGAATCTACAACGGCTACGTGTACTACAACGACTACACTGCCGCCAATGGCGTGGACAGCCTGGCCACCAGTTGGAACGTTACAGCACCCGATTCGACGCTCAACTGCCCAGCCTTCCCTGTGAAGTGCTTTGCAAACTGTCTGTCAGAGACCGACAGCGATGCCAAGGCCATCTTGCTTGCCGCCCAACCGCAGCGTTTCAATGCAGAAATTAGGCTCTTCCCGTACAAAAACGAACAAGAGGGCTATTACCCCTTCTACCTGTTTCCGAAAGAAGAAAAGATGTCTTACACCGTGGAATTAGAAGAGGTGAGCCATACGGTAGTCGTCACATACACCGCTTCAAGCGCTACTGTTAACGGCTATGGACAAACGAGCTTTATTTATTGCACTGGAGGCTACTACAAATCTGGTTTAAATGCATACGTGATTGTGGGTAACATCAATATCGACTACAAAGACTACAACTGCAGCAACTTATCCAACGGGGCCAACATCTTCCTGTTGGGAGGTCAAAAATAACGGAACAGCGCGCATTTTACCCCAAAGAGAAAGCACATGAAATTCGTATCATGGAACGTAAACGGTCTGCGTGCCTGTGTAGGCAAAGGCTTTAGAGAGTCGTTCAGCCAGTTGGACGCCGACTTCTTCTGCCTTCAGGAGACAAAGATGCAGGAAGGTCAGCTCGACCTGACGATAGACGGCTATACGTCGTACTGGAACTATGCCGAGAAGAAAGGCTACTCCGGCACGGCCATCTACACGCGCCACACTCCCCTCTCCGTATCCTACGGCATCGGTGTGGAAGAGCACGACCATGAAGGGCGCGTCATCACGTTGGAGATGGACGACTTCTATCTCGTGACCGTGTACACGCCCAACTCTCAAGACGAATTGCGCCGTCTTGACTACCGCATGACGTGGGAAGACGCTTTCGCCCGTCATCTGCAGCAGCTCGACCAGAAGAAGCCCGTCATCGTATGCGGCGACATGAACGTGGCACATGAGGAGATAGACCTCAAGAACCCCAAGAGCAACCGCCGCAATGCCGGTTTCACCGACGAGGAGCGCGCCAAGTTCAGTCAGTTGCTGTCCTCCGGTTTCACCGACACGTTCCGTCTGCTCCACCCCGATGAGGTAAAATACTCCTGGTGGTCGTACCGTTTCAGGGCTCGGGAGAAGAATGCCGGGTGGCGCATCGACTACTTCCTTGTGTCCAACCGGTTGTCCGAGCGTGTGGATGCAGCAGAGATACATACAGAGATCATGGGTTCCGACCATTGTCCCGTAGAATTGGTAATAGCTTAATAAGAAAAAGATATGAGGAAAACTCTTTTATTCGTGGCAGGAGCCATGCTTCTGCTATTCGCCTCCTGTAAGAAAGAATACAAGGCAGACGAAGTAAACATCACAATCAGTGATTCGACAGAGATAGCCACCGACACCGTAGGAGCACCTCTTACCGGTGAGATTTGGGACGAAGAGCACCGTTTCTGCCAGGAGACCGACAGCGGTCAGTTGGTTCGCGTGAAGATTCTGCACGAGAACGGCACGAAGGCTTTCGAGGTGGAAATGGACGAAGAAGGCAACCCCAAGGAAGGTGTCTTCTACAACGAGAAGGGAGAGGTGGTGACACCTGAGCAGTTTGTCGCCAGATACAGTGACATCATCAAGAAATACGGGTGGGCCATGTAAGGCCCACCCAACTTATATTACGTCCTGAGTTTCGACTGGTAGTCGACTCTTTTCTCGAGATAGGACATAAGGAGGAAGACCCCCACGAACGAAATCACCAATGCAAGAATGACGAAGCTATTGCAGAAGGTGTCGTAGAGACCGTGCAGTGTGGCAGGAATGGCCACAGCGAGGAAATAGAGCGACCGCCTGTATTTGGGATAGAGACTGGCGAAGGCGATGAAATAGCCAGCAATGCCGCACCAGATGGCGTGGAGGAAGGGCAGGCTCGTGAGGCGGGCGATGTTGAGGTAGAATGCCTCGGTATAACCCAGTTCGGCATTGACGGTGAGTTGATACTGCACCCCTTCGAACACGCCGAAGGCAATGCCCGACATAAGGCCGTAATACACCAGCGTGCGGGGCATCATCGGCTCCTTTGCCTTACCCCTCAGATAGAAGAGAGGCACCATCTTGGCCGACTCCTCCATAAGTCCCACTCCCAGCACGAAGCCGAGGAGGTCGAGGGGGAAAGGCGACTCTATGAGCGCATAGAAAGGATTGATGCGCACCAAGCCCAGGATACCCCAAACCACGAAGACGAAAAACTGCGTGAGGAAGAACACGCCGACGGTGTTCTTGAGCGTCACCTGCGGTGTCTTAAAGAGATAATAGAAGAAGAGCCCCCAGATGATGGAGAAATAGAGTGCGATGAAATAGAACACCCCAAACTCGCCTATGGGCAAGATGAGCAAGAGCGAGGGAGCCAATCCCACCAACGCCAACATAAGCATGCGCTTGTCGGAGAGCCACTTGCGCTGGTTCATGCTCTCCTTTGGCAGGATGAGCTCGCTGCCTATCCTGTGCAGTTGAGAAGAGAGGGAGCCCGCATGCTGCACCTTATACGCTAACCGATGCTGTTGCAGATAGGCCTTCACCGTTGTGACGCCACCGTTGGCAGGGTTGCGCAACACATCGTGCAGCACCACCACCCCTCTGTTCACATACGCTACGAGCGCCGCATCATCGTACGGTCCGTATTCTTTATTGTTTCTTATGATATAAACCATCTGTCAGGCCTTTTTAAATTATTCACTCACCTTTTTCCATATCACAGGCAATGTGACCTTTGTGCGCACAGGCTGTCCGTTCACCGTGCCCGGTTTCCATTGCGGCATCATCTTCACCACCCTCACCGACTCGCGGTCGAATCCCGACGTGGCCGTTGCCACCACCGACACGTTGGAGACCGAGCCGTCGCGTTCCACGACAAACTGCATCACAGTCTTGCCACTCAGTTGGAGCAGGTCTTCCAACTCCGGGTACTGGAGGTTACTTGCCATGAACGCTTTCAGACTATGCGTCTCGTCGCCAAAGACCGGCTCTTGATCCACCACATCATAGACTGCCAGCGTATCCGCCTCCAATTCACCTCTTCCCACCCGTTTTGGATCTGGTGGTATCGGCATCTCGGGCGCCTTGGTATCCAGCAGCCTCTCAACCTTTTTGTTGTAGAATTGGCATACCGTCAGATACGGAAGGAAGGATAGCGTATGACTCGTGCGGTCTTCATCGCGGTAGAATCCCATGTCACAGACCAGTCCGTCGTACATGAGACAGGCCTCATCTGGGAAGTCTAAATATTCGAAGACTTCATCTACCCAGGAATCCTTCGGTGTGTGCTGACGCAGGGCATACATGAACGGGAAGTAATAGGCGTTGTCAGGAAAACACCCTCTCTTCAACAAGTCCTTCATGCCGAGTATCTTGTTGTTCACGAGGTCGTAGGTGAAGATATGGTGTGTGGGGGATGCAGGAAAAGCATCCTGTGCATTCCTATTCGCGGCGATGACCCTGAAAGATATGTAGCGCATAGGGGAATAAGCCACCAAGCGCAGTTCCAGGGTGTGATAGACCTTCGACAATGCCGTATCATCGGGCACGGTGTTTACCTCCTGTCCCAGGCTGTCGAGGAAAGCCGTCATGCCCTCCTGCAGCCTAAGTGTCGGCTTTCCGAACAACAGAGAGGAGATATGATGCAGAAGAACCGGCGGTCTGTCGGCATTTATCCATGACGGCCACTCCAGGTCAAGACTCACGAAATGGAGCACGGCACCGTTGCTTCTGAGGTGAGATTCCTGCACATAGTCCACTCGATAGCGCATGGGGGTATCGTCCGCCCAGCCTTGGGCAGCATGGCAAGCCATGGCGCACACGAAGAAGAGCATGGTCAGTGTTCTCATTTCCCGTCAGGATTAAAGGAACCAGAAAAGGAGATGCGGTCTCTGTTTCTTGAAGACACGTCGACCGAGGCACTGCCGTTGTCAAAGAGCGTTACGAAGTAGAAGTACTCGTCCTCGTCGTTTTGCACCATCATGTTGACGACGTACTTCCCTTTGCTCCCTTGCTTCACCTCGTAAGCGGTAATCTGTCCCTCGAAGTTGAGTCCCTTCCCTCCTCCGTAGGGTACGAAGTAGGCCCTGCCGAAATAAGGCAGATACGAGATAATCGTATCACCCCTCACACTCAGGTCATAGGGTGAAGTGAGTTGCACGGTCCGTCCCCTCAGCGGATGTGCCACGCGGACGTCTATGGTGAAGTGGCGGTTTTCCACTCCCTCACGCACCTGTTGTGCCAACAGTTCTTTTCTGGCTGTTTTCTCTGCCTTCGTCTGTTCGGAAACGGCACAGGCAGCGAGCAGAGCCGACAATACCATCAAGCAGATTATCTTTCTCATATTCATTATTCAGTAGGCTTCTTACGGCACACAGCCGTCATTGTGTTTTTAGGCGGTAAAGATACACAAAAACCATCAATCCCTCAAAAAACAATGACAAAAAAAACCGTCTCCCACCCTATTTCATGCGGAAGACGGTGTATCACAAGAAAAAACGGAAAAGCCAATGAGGGGCAGCCAAAAATGGTTGCCCCTCATTGTTTGACAAGCGGTGAGACTATTTCTTCACAAATGTGGCAGCCACGCCGCTTTCTTTCACTCTCACCACATAGACACCCTTTTGGAGAGAAGGAGCCACATGGGTACCCTCGGCCACTTTCGTGCCGTCGGGCGTGAACACCTCTACATCCAGTTTGTTGAGGTCGCTCTCAGTGAGCACATCCTTGATAAGGGTGACAGCAGAAGCCAGGTTAGAGAGCGGCGACTCAATCTTGTCGTCGCCATAGAGCACGGTGATGTATACCTGGTGCTCGCCGTCGGCGAAGGGTCCCACCATGGTCTGGTTGGCGGGAGCATCGATGGTCTTGTAGAAAGCACCGTCGACATAGATGTTGTAGCCCGTGATGTCGAGTCCGATTTCCTTAATCTGTGTGAAGGTCACATCGTCGATCATGAGCATGTAGGCATCGTCGGTGCCGGTGATATCCCTGATGGCGAAATACTTAGCCCCCTGCGGCAGTTGCACGGTGATGAAGCTCCAGTTGTTCGGGTCGTTCACGGTATAGGTATCGCCGATTTTCACGAAGCTTCCATTGTTATTGTCGGTGGTTGAATAAAGCACCTCAAACTGCTCAACGGGATATTCCGTGCTCATGCTCTTTGCGTAGAACGAGATGGTCTGGGGCAGACCCGACAGTTCGGGTGAGATGAGCCAGTTGTCCTGGTCGAGCACATAGGTATGCCCTGTGTTGACAGCATAGAGGGTGCAAGCGAACTGTTCGCCAGAGTGCGGTTTGAGTTGCGGCACCTGTGAGGTGGCGTTCTTCACCAGTTTGTTGGGATTGAAAATGATGTAGGCAAACGGCGAATCCTGGTTGGGATAGCTCACCGTGTTGAATATCGCGCCACAAAGGCCGCCGTCGCCGTCGTAGGTCTCCCATTCGCCGAAGTCGAGCGCCCATGCGGGATAGTTCTCAAAGTCGTCGGTCACCGTTTCCAATGCGATGGCCTCGCCTTCCGGCTGTCCCCACTGCAGCACAATGCGTGAGGGCTGCTCGGGTGTGGCGGTGAGGTCGGTGATGGCGGGAGCCAGGTTGCTCACGATGAGCGCCTCTTCCTCGACCACATTGTTCGACAGTTTGGCATCGCCTTGATGCTCCACTTCAGCCTTGAAGGTGATGTCACCCGTCACGAAGGGATCCGGCGTGAACTGGAAGGCGAAGTCGCGCTTCTCGCCTATCGGCAGTGCCGAGGCCTGTGCCTCGCCGAGGGTTTTCTGTACCTTTTCGCCATCGGCAGTGTATTCCACGGCGAGACGTGCGGTATAGTCCTGTGACACGTCGCTGCTGAGGTTGGCCACGGTCACCTTGACGGCAGCAGTCTGTCCGGTGTAGAGCACATCGGGAGCGTCGATCATCACCGCCAGGTCATTGGGAGCGATATCGGTGATGGAGATGTTGTCGACACCCACCACGTCGCCGGCTCCTGCCACCACGCCCTTGGCATGGAATCTCACGATGATATGGCGTTCGTTCTTATAGTCGGACAGGTCGATGACGGCCTTTTTCCATCCGCCCTGCCTGTTGACACTGTTCATGTCGAACTCAGCCACCTTGTCGATTGTGCCACTCTGAGAGCGGTCTATCTCAACCGAAAGAATGCTGCTGCACAGTGTATTGCAGTAGTAACTGAACGTCAGGTAGGGGTTCTCCGTTCCGTTGAGCGTGATGGTGCGTGTACCGATGACGGCCTCGTCGCCAGCTGCCGTATGGGCAAATGAGAGCGAGCCGCCGTCGCCGTCGCTGCTCCTGGTGGAAATACCCCAGTTGGTCGTTCCTACAAGCGGGAGTCCCCACCAGAACTTGGACTCATGCACAGCACCATCGGCGAATGACTCGGTGAAAGGAATGGGAACGGGTGTGCCCTTGATGAAGCGTCCCAGGGCATATTCGCTCTGCCTGTCTTGGTTGTCGACAGCCTTCAGTGCCACATAATACCATCCCGGGTCGCCGGAGACATCAGGACTGAAGGTGTAAGTGTTCTCCCCAGAGAAAGTAGCGATGACATCGGCTACGGAGCCGTCGACCACGTTGTGGAGCACGTTCTGCAGATTGTTCACATCCACGAAACCGTTGTGCAGACCGACAGGACTGTTTTCCCACACCAAGGTGAGGGAGCCGTTCTCGTTTTGCGTGAAGCTCTTTATATCCGGTGCCAAGGGTGTGTCGTGGCCCACATACACAGTGGCCAAGGCAGCTTTTCCGTTGCCATTCTCGTTGGCAGCTCGCACGGAATACTCCACAAGAGCCCCGTCGGCAAAGGGTGTATTGTCGACGAAGGAGAACTGTCCACCCGGGGTGAGGCCTTCCGTGACGGTAGCCACCTCTACGCCGTCTTTCTCTATCAACACAGAGCTGATGGCATCGAGGGCATCATTACTGATGGTGTATTGCGGCAGCGTGCAGGAAATCGAGGCACTGAGGGCACCGTTCTCGCCCGGCACCACCACGAGGTTTTCAGGTTGATCGGGTGCATTCACGTCGGCACCTGCGCTCACCCTGAACCCGACGAGGTCGGTGTAGAGACCGATGTTCGACATTTCGTGCAGACCGAAATGATAGATACCCGTCTCTGTAGGTATGAAATCTGCGGCATAGACCATGGGGTCGTCTACGTTGAGCGGCGTGGGGTTGATGAGCACCTTGTATTTGTCGAGATTGTCGCCCTTGCCATAGGTCATCTCCATCTTACCGCCTCTTGAAGTATACGCCTCAAACTGAGCCCTGTACACATGATTGGCCTCCAGGTAGATGGGAGGAGAAATCATCCAGTCGTCGCCACCATCCAAGATATTGGCTCTCATGAGTTTCAGGATTTCATCCCACGTCCAGGTATAATCGTTGTAGTCGGCATCGAAGATGCTCCAATAGCCATTGATGAGGTCGGGGTTGGTGAAGTCGATTGAGTAGGGCGGCACGATGGATTCACCCACCTGCAGACTGTTGGAGCTTACTATCTCAGCATCGGCCACCGCGCCCTCATAGACGGGCTGAACCTTATAATAATACACATTGAACTGGCTTGCGTCTATCTTTTCAGTGAAGGAGGTTTCGGTCGTTTCCGTCTTCAGCACGTTGTCGGGAAGTAAGAACACCTTGTAGCGCAATTCGTTGATGTCGACGTATCCATTGTGCACGCCGCCCTCTGGAGCCGTCCATGTAAGGATGGCATTGTTGTCATCGTCGATGGTCAGGTTCAGGTTACGCACAGGTTTGGGCGTATCTTTTCCAGCCCACACATTTGCGACGGCAGCACCGCTCTTGCCCGCCTCGTTGATGGCGGTTACGGAGAGTTCGACGGGTTTTTGCAGCGGGATGTTGTCGAGTGTGAGCGACACGTTCATGCCGGGAGCAGCCTCTCCTTCCGCCACCACCGTCTCACCATATTCCATGGTATAGGTAAGCGGGCCTTCAAGCTCGGCAGAGCTGTCGTTTGTCCTGAGCGGCATCGTGAATGAGATGTCGATTTTGTTGTAGTCGCCGGCATTGGGTGCCCAGACAAGGTCTTCCACTGTTCCCGGTGCGTTCGGGTCGACAGATGCGCCGGTAAGCGTGATGTCGGAGAACTGGATGACACGGTTGAAATTATAGCATCTGGTGCCTTGTCCCGTGGCCAGGTCGACCATTTGGAGTCCTGAGTTGAGATTCTTGTCGATGAATGTCCAGTACAACACACCCACAGAGCTGTCGATATCCGCTGCCTGGTGATAGGTTTCGGGAATGACGCCGGTGGCACCCACCTTCGTCTCGGTACCGTCTTTCTTGTCGATTTTGTACAGGTCGCCGTCTACGTCAATGCCATAGAGCTGTCCTGTGAAATCATCGATGGCGAGAACGAGGAAGAGTCGGTTGGGCTGTGCGATCACCTTTTTATTCATCGTTGCGTAATTGATGGAGCCGAACTCCACCGAGTTGGCATCGGCAGTATAGAAATAGCCATAGCACACCTTGTCCTGCTTGTCGTAGGGCGTATTGGTCCAAGAGAGGTAGGTGATGTCCTGCCCGGGAACGAGTTCCGACTTTGCCGCATCCCATTCCATGGTTGCCATGTTGAACGTGTACTTGATATAGATTTGTCCGAAGCCGCCATAGTCGTAGGCCATGACCATGTAGTAGTAGTCACCTATCCATGCGCCGCCGTACTCGCAGTGCATGATGCCCTCCGGGTCGAGGAACACGTTGGTGAGGTTGGATGAAGTAGACTCGAAGTCATAGAGGCCATAGGCCGGGCTGCCCACGGGCCAGTTCTGGTCGACGATGATCGTGCTTCTGAAAGTAGCCCCCGAGGGTGTGTTGAATGGTAGCTGCACCTTTGGTGAGAGCGAAGTGAGGGGTGTTTGCACCGCCCAATTGCGCCATGGCTGTTTGAGCCTTTGGTTAAGCTGGATGCGTTTTTCGAGCAGAGAGCCTTCCGGAATGCTTGCTCTCTGTCCCGTCACTTTCAGGAGGTCGGCTGCCGGTTGTGCCGATGCTCCCATCATGCACGTCATCATCACGAGCAATGCCGTGAGAAAGTGCGTCTTGAGTTCAGTTTTTCGTATCATGTGTAATGTTGTTAATTATAAGTCATTTATAAGTTTGGTTTACTTTACAATCACTTTCTTCACGGAGCCGTCGGCCAGGCGCACGATATTAAGGCCTTTCACCCTGCCGTTGAGCCGCTGTCCATTGGCGCTGTACCACACTGTTTCGCCAGTGGCTTTTGCCTCTTGGGGAGCTGCGATGTGCATTGCGGAGTCGTCGCCCAACTTCGCCACTGCGGCATTGACGATATCGCCCGTATTCACATTAAAGAGCAGGGCCACCACAGAGAAGTGGTCTTTGTCTTGTATCAAGGTGTTTACGGTGGAAATGCTGTGGTCGAAAGTCAGAGTCTCATCGGCGGTGAACTCCAAGGGTATGGAATTGGCTATACCGCGCTGAATGCCCTGGGCAGAGATGGCCACTCTGCGGCATACATAGTCGGGAATGTAATTGGTGCCGTTGTAGACCACATTTTCTTCGGCATCGAAGAAACGGTCCATGTATTCATCGCCGTGGAAGCGCCCGCGCGCGTTTTCATCCTTATAATAATAGTTGGCCTGTGCCCAACTCCTTCCCGTGCCCGTCATGCTGTCTTCGAGCAGCACATAGCCGATGGCATAGCGTGCCTTGCTGGTGGAGAACCTGAAGGTGACACGGGCATTGGGGTTGATACTGGAACGTGAATCGTCGGCCCAGGCGGGTGCCAGCTCCACGGCGGCCTCTGCAGGCATGGCCATGATGGTTTCCACGTCGTGGCGAATGGGGCACACCTCATTATAACTGCCGGAGGTACCTGAATAGGGGTCTATGCCATTGTAAATCCGCTGCAAGGAAGCCTTGGGGAGGGCATCCGGCATGAGCGATGCGTTGACATAGTCTCTGTTCTCGATTGCGTCGCCTGAATGCACGGAGATTCCGATGAACCTCGCTCCGAACTCATCCTGCAACCGGTCGAGTGCCGCCTCACCCCTCGGGCAGAAGCCACACCAGAGACCTGTATATTCCTCCATCACCACTTTGCGCGGTTCGAGTTGGGTGAGCGTGAAGAGGGTGAAGTCGGCTTTGTTGTCGTCCGACTGGTTTTTTGCGCCATTCACTTTGGTGACAGACACCTGTTTCGACACATTGCCTGTTTCCTCATCGGCAGAGATAGGCAATGAGAGCACGAACGACGTGCCGTAGATGTCCACCGGCTGCGGCAAGTCGACATGCACCTCGCTCGATTTTACTTTGTTGACTATGAGCACGAAGTCGACATCGGTGATTGGCTCATCCGACTCGTTGATTACGGTCACATCTACCGTGGTCTCTCCTTCGAGAGCCACCATCGCATCGGAAGCAGACACTACCTTGAGCGACACAGCATTTGCAGTGAGCACACCCACCGTCAGGAAACAGAAAGTAATGAAATGATAGGCAAGATTCCTCATTTGGCAATGTAGTTATATGTGTTGACTATCCCGATACAAAAAACGGGGAAATGACACTATGCGTCATTTTGAGTGGCTAAAGATACAAAAAAGACATTATTTACACAAAAAGAATTACACAATGGCAAGTTTTGGCAGGCTGTATTAAGGTTTATTAACTATTAAAGGGTGGGCTTATTGGAAACCAAGCGGCAAAAGAGCTTGGGACGGGGGCGCGCTGCTCTGCGGCTGACGCCGCAGAAACGGTGGCTGAATGATGGGCGGAGCGGAATGATGGGCGGAGCGAACGGGCGGGGCGACAAGAAACGGGGGACTTCCTGCTATTTGTCGCATTTTGCATGGGCTGTCTTATCAAGTGAAGGCGAAAAAGGGGGAAATAGTTGGAATGGGGTTGAAATCGCTATATTTTTGCAAGTGAAAACAACAAAAATAAAAAAACAATAAAAATATAGATAAAATGAAAGCAATCAATTATTTTAAGAGTGTGTGGGTAGCAGCAATCGTGTACCTGTTCGCATTGACAATTACAGTAGGTATCTCAAGTTGTGGTGATAAAAACGAAAGTTCCACAGAAAGGTTGGAGATTTACATGAACCAACTGAAAGAGATTCACAAGAAAATAGCCATTCTGCAGTCGAAGAAATCCATTGTAATGAAGAATCTCGCCCAGGCTAAGTATCAAAAAGAGCACGGACAAGACTTCTCATCCGGTTTGGACACCCCGTCGATGAATGGCATCACAAGAATCAACTACTTGGAGGCAAAGATCAAGCACATCGACCGCCAGATCAGCCATTTAGAAGAAAAGGAAAAGGTAATTTTAGCAAATGTCGGTTCTGAACCCGAAGAAATTACAGTAGCCTGTTATAACCCAAGCAAGTGAGGTCTGTTCACCTCAACTTGCAAAGACGGTCCCCTGCAACTGTTTATTGCAGGGGATTAATTTTTCGTAAGGATGAAAACAGAAAAAACACATGGTTAGGGAAAAAAGTACTTAAAAAATTTGGAGATTCCCCACAAAGTGTGTAATTTTGCAGCGCAATTCGGGATTTAGCGCAGTTGGTAGCGCACACGTCTGGGGGGCGCGAGGTCGCTGGTTCGAGTCCAGTAATCCCGACTGAAAACGAGCTAATAGGTTGATTTTCAACTTTTTAGCTCGTTTTCGGTTTGTAAGGCAAAGAGACATCACTCTTTTCCAATACAACAACACTACCCGCGTCTGGGAAATGTTCGTCACCAACTCAGCCAAACCTCTCAAGCTCAAAAGCGGCGTTACTGCCAAGACATTGGTGGAACTAAGCGACCTGTTTGTTCAGACGCAGGTGAAGTGCGTCCGCGGCCGCACCGACATGATGGTGTTAAGTGTCAAGTCTCATCAGTTGTGTAGCCCGCTACACGCCTTCTGAAATTTACACTTTGGCTTCGACTAATAGACAAAAATCGCCTCGACATAATGAATAGCACCCACTTTGTATGATACCCTCGGAAAAGTTTTGTCATCTTTATTTGGTTATTCCCTGATTTTATGCTATTTTTGGCAAGCAGAACCAGTTTTTGCGCGATTTATCCGGGAAAAGCGATTGTCGGTATCAGACATAATAACAACCAAATCCAATATTTCATGAAAAAAAACTTTTTGTATCTGGCATTATCCGCCATGATGATTCTTGCCATGGCAGCCTGCTCCAAGACGGAGGAAGCCACAGTGAACAATTTCCGCATCAAGCGCGGCACCAACCTCAGCCACTGGCTCTCACAGTCGGAAGAACGCGGTGAAGCCCGCCGCCTGCACATTCAGGAAGACGACTTTGAGCGCCTTGAGCAATTAGGATTCGACTTCGTGCGCATACCCATCGATGAGGTACAGTTCTGGGATGAAGAGGGCAACAAGCTGCCCGAGGCATGGGAACTGCTGACCAACGCCCTCGACCTGGCCGCCAAGCACCACCTGCGTGCCATTGTAGACCTGCACATCATCCGTTCGCACTACTTCAACGCTGCCAACGAGGGAGCAGGCAATGCCAACACCCTCTTCACATCGGAGAAGGCCCAGGACGACCTTATCAATCTGTGGTACCAGCTGTCGGATGCACTGAAAGGCTACAGCAACGACTCGGTGGCTTATGAGTTTATGAACGAGCCCGTGGCTGAAGAGCACGAGCAGTGGAACCAATTGGTGGCCAAGGTGCATGCTGCCCTTCGCAAGGTAGAGCCTCAGCGCACCCTCGTGGTAGGTTCCAACCTCTGGCAGGGCTACGAGACGATGAAATACCTCCGTGTGCCGGAGAACGACAAGAACATCGTGCTCTCCTTCCACTATTACAACCCGATGCTGCTGACCCACTACGGCGCATGGTGGACTCCCATCGGCAAATACAAGGGCAAGGTGAACTACCCCGGCGTGCTCCTCAGCAAAGAAGACTATGATGCCTCGCCCGACTCCATCAAGCCCATTCTGGAACCCTACCTGACACAAGAGTGGAACGTCGACAAGATTCGCGAAGACTTCAAGGACGCCATCGAGGTGGCCAAGAAATACGGCTTGCAGCTGTTCTGCGGAGAATGGGGTGTCTATGAACCGGTTGACAGGGAGTTGGCCTACAAATGGACCAAGGACATGCTTACTGTTTTTGACGAGTTCAACATCGCATGGACCACATGGTGCTATGATGCCGACTTCGGTTTCTGGGACCAGCAGAAAGAAGACTACAAAGACAAGCCCCTCGTAGACCTGCTCATGTCGTCGAAGGGTTTGGAGCCTGATGACACGGCAAAATAAAGACTATTTTTGCCTGCCTTCAGGCCGTTTCTAGTGGTCGGGAAGCCCCCTAACCAGAGAAAAATACTGTTTTGTGCATGCTTTTGCCCCAAAATTCAAAAAATGAGTTTTGGGGCAAAAATGTGTCAAAAAAAATATTTTTTTTCAACTCTTTTGTTTAAACGACAATTGATTCATGTCCTTGCATCGAGTCACCTGACCTGGCTCCACATCACGGATGTCATGCATGATAGCCATGTCTGCAAGTTCAACATTTACAATGCTTCTATTTCTTCTGCAGTCAGGCCAGTGGCTTCGGCAATCTGAGTAGTGGTCATCACGTTCATGGCTTTCAATTTGCGAGCGGTGTCATGTCTCTCGTTTTTCAACCTTGCCTCAGATTGCGCAAGTT
>CAJONT010000092.1 GCA_905235975.1 uncultured Prevotella sp. | reverse complement strand
TGCCGGTATGATTCCGCTCATCATCGAGGGTGGTGCCGGTGCCAACGGTAACCGTGCCCTCGCCCTTGGCGTTGTGGGCGGTATGTCAGTGGGTACAATTGCCCTGCTCTTCGTGGTCCCCGTCTTCTTTATCGTGTTCCAGAAACTGCACGAGCGGTTCCAAGGGAAAGCTGAAGTGAAAAGTGAATAGCGGAAAGTAAAAAGTGAAAAGTTGCTATCGCATAGATATTATGAGAACAAAAGATATTATTATGACTGTAGCCGTGAGCCTGACGCTCATGGGCTGCGGACTTTACAATAAGTACGAGCAGAGTGTGGATATTCCAGCGGATCCCTTCGGCTCGATAAAGAATGGATCTATAGGCGACGAGTCGCTGGCCCAAATGTCGTGGCGCGAGTTCTTCACCGATCCGCTGCTACAACAGCTTATAGAGCAGGTGCTGGCCAACAACACCGACCTGAACTCGGCACGCATTGCCGTGGAGAAGAGCGAGGCCTCGTTGCAGATGGCCAAGATGGCCTACCTGCCGTCGCTCTATTTCTCGCCGCAGGGCACGCTGGCCAAGTTCGATGATAACCCGTGGTCGAAGACGTACAACCTGCCGTTGCAGTTGTCGATGGACATCGACGTGTTCGGCTCGCTGACCAATAAGAAGCGTGCCTCGCATGCCGTGCTTATGCAGACTCAGTTGCGCGAGGAGGCTGTCAAGGCAAACCTCGTCTCGACCACTGCCCAGCAGTATTTTATGCTACAGCTGCTCGACCAGCAGCTGGCCATTCTGACGGCTACCGACAGCCTCTGGAACGCCTCACTCGAGACGCAGAAGACACTCTGGGAGAACGGTAAGTCGTACAGCACAGCCGTCAACCAGATGGAGTCATCGTACCTGAATGTGAAGACACAGATTGTCGACACGCGACGCAACATCCGTGCTACCGAGAACGCCATCTGCCGACTGCTCGCCATCGCGCCCCAGCACATTGAGCGTAGGCAGTGGGGCACTTCGGCCCTGCATCATCCCGAGGCACAGGGCGACATCGGCCAGTATATGTTCGACACGAAGTTCCTGAAGATTGGCGTGCCCGCAGCCATGCTTGAGCTGCGCCCCGACATCCGCATGGCCAACGCCGCCATGGAGGAGGCCTTCTACAACACGCAGGCCGCCCGCGCCGCCTTCTTCCCTGGCATCACCCTGAACGGCACCGCAGGATGGACCAACTCGGCGGGAAGCATGGTCGTCAACCCTGGCAAGCTGCTCCTTAACTTCATGGGACAACTGATGCAGCCCATCTTCGCGCGTGGCAAGCTGAAAGCCAACCTGAAAATCAACAAACTGACACAGGAGGATTTGCAGAAGAAATACGTACAGACCGTCATCGATGCCGGCAATCAGGTAAACGAGGCTATGGCCGACTGTGAAGCGGCCCGCGAGAAGCACCAGTACTACCACCATCAGGTGCAGGTGCTCCACGAGGCATACAACGGCACCCATGAGCTAATGGACAACGGCAAAGCCAACTACCTTGAAGTGTTAACCGCCCAGGAGTCGCTTCTTAACTCTCAGCTCAACGAGGCAATAAACATGTATAATGGCGCACAAAGCGTAATCTCACTTTACATCGCTCTTGGCGGAGCAACGAAATAACAGGAAACAAAAACGATATATTTTGTAACCTTGCAATATTGAAGTTCATGAACAGACACAGATTTATTCATATCATCACAGCTGCCATATTTTGCATCTGTGGAAAAATGGCAGAAGCGCAGACGTTGTCTGTTTATTCTTCAAAAGAAACACATCAAGTGACAATCGACTTCCACGCACCACAGCGAGGTTGGCTCGACCAACTGCAACTCACACTGCCCAAGGCATTATGGAGGAAAGCCGATGTTGCCACGGTTGACATCATCGGTATAGGCCCCCAGCCTTTATTTCAGCATGCTACAACCCAAAAAGGCAAGATTACTTTCCAAAACCTTGATTTACGCCCAGACAATGGGATAGACCTGAGAATCGTCTTCCCTGATGTAAGTATACCGGTGGGGGGTCGATTTGATGTCTCATGGCAGATGAGCACGCCCCCACTGCCGGACTCCGTGCAAGGGAGGGCGTACGTCGTGCACAATCCCCAGCAAGTGTATAAAGCCTCGGCACAGCTCACACAAAAGCCATCCATACGTCGCCAGCATTTCGATGCCCGCTCACTCGGACTGAAAGGTGACGGCAAGACTGATGATACAGAAACGCTGAACGCTGCCATCTTAAGACTCCATGAGGAAGGTGGAGGTGAAATAGACTTCCGTAACGGAATTTTCTGCATCCGCACTGCGCACCTGAAGAGCCATGTATGGTTGCACATTGCCTCTGATGCAACCCTCAAGGCTTTGCCTGGCATGGATGAGCCGGAGGACACATGGTTTGAGGATATCAGCCACAACGCCGGCAACAACTCACTCGATGAGACGCCCTATGACCCCTATGGCAACTATATGACGAAACAGGACGTAGGACACTCGTTTTTCCGCAACTGCATGTTCTATGCACAGCGTGAGGAGGACATCCGCATCTACGGGCAGGGAAGAATCACAGGCAATGATGTCATCGACACCGGCAATGGTGT
>CAJONT010000091.1 GCA_905235975.1 uncultured Prevotella sp. | reverse complement strand
TGCGGTGGGCCATGCTCGGGGCGCAGTCGCAGGTCTCTGTCACCCACTTCGACGAGTTCAGTGGGATGGCACAATGGTATGTCACACAAATCGTCCAGGACCGCAGCGGAATGATATGGATGTCTACGTGGAACGGCCTCAACCGCTACGACGGCTATCAGTTTGAATGTTTCAAGACACAGGTGGGCGACGGATGCGACATGTCGTCCGACCGCATCGCCAACATCATGCTCAATGACGAGGGCAATCTGTGGTGCAAAGTCGAAGACCGGGCTTTACAGCTATCAGGATACCTACCGCACTGCCGAACTGCCCAATGCACGCAACTACGTGGCGCACAGCGTCGTCATGGGGGGTGTTGATTTCATCTATGGCAACGGCAACGCGTGGCTTGAGCAGTGTACCATCAAAATCAACCGCAAGGAGGGTGGCTTTATTGTAGCACCTAAGCATCAGGTGGAGACGCAATGGGGCTATGTCTTTAACCGTTGCACCATCACTGCCGACGGACCGGAGCCTCAGCAGACAAGTGTTTGGCTGGGGCGCCCGTGGCATCACCAACCGCAAACGGTTTTCCTGAACACGCGCATGGAGGTGAGCGTGCCGCCTGAGGGGTGGTATCCTATGATGGCTGGTCTGCCAAGCGTCTTTGCCGAGTTCAATACGGTCGATGCCGAAGGACATCTCGTCGACCTTAGTCGACGCATCTTTCGTTATTACAAAGTGGAGCAGGGGGGTGACACCATCTGGTGTACGGCCAAGAACCGGCTCACGGCCGAAGAGGCGGCTGCCTACACCGTACAGAGCGTGATGGGCGGAAACGACAACTGGAATCCGCAAATCCTCTTCTCTCAGTCGGCTCAACCTCGGGGTTACATCGTCTTCCGCGACGAACGCTTGGTGGGCATCTTCGCCCGCCTCAAGGCGAAACATCAGCGTGCGCCTTACCGCGCACTGCCCATCAACTCCTACGGTTGCTTCCCTCGCTGAAAATCTTTATAGATAGATGGCATCAAAATGCAAGATTTTGATGCCTTTTTTTTAGGTTTCTGGCGGCTGTTCCCCAAAATTTATTATTTTTGTGGGTCGTTTGCTGGCACAATCGGGATTGTGATTCATTTTCGACATTAAATGAAAGCTTGAGTCAATAAATGGAATCAATTATCTTCTTGGGATTTAACCTTTATGCGTGGATAACCATCGCAACGGTGCTCTCGATGTTCACCGTCTTATTGTGTACGAAGCTCCGGACCGACCTGGTGTTCCTTGCAGCCATCGCCATCCTCTTTGTCACGGGTGTGCTTGATGCCGATGAGGCTTTTTCAGGATTCAGTTCCGGATCAGTGGTGATTATCGGTGTGCTGTTTGTGGTGGTGGCTGGTCTGACGCATACCGGCGTGTTGCAATGGATTGTGAAGAACCTGCTCGGACAGCCCAAGAGCTACAGCAAGGCCGTCGTACGTCTGATGCTGCCCGTGGCGGCACTCAGTTCGTTCCTGAGCAATACAATTGTGGTGGCTCTCTTCGTGGGAATCGTCAAGATGTGGTCGAAGAAACTGGACGTCTCACCCTCCAAATTGCTCATCCCCCTAAGTTATGCCTCTGGCATGGGTGGTGTGTGTACGCTTATTGGTACGCCGCCCAACCTGATTATTTCCGGCCTCTATGCCGACAAGACGGGCACGGCTATGAACGTGCTGGCAACAATTCTACCAGGTCTGTTCTGTCTCTTTGTCGGTGTGATCTCCGTCATCGCCATGAGCAAGCTGTTGCCCGACCGCAAGGCACCCGAAATAAACGCTGAGGACTCATTCGATAATACCGTTGAGTTGATAGTCCCCTCTAACCATGAGTTTATTGCCAAGACCATAGGCAGTGCCGGCATGTTCCAGGTAGAAGGATGCCGTCTGCAGAAATGGCAACATTTCGACAAAGCACCCGTGCCTATCGATGAGAATGAGATACTGATGGGCGGCGACCATCTGGTCTATGCTGGACATACCAAGGCCATCTTAGAATTCTCCAAGACACATGGGTTGACGCTTGGCGATGATGTCGTCAACGTGGGTCGTGGCAGTGTCATTTCTTCGCTTATCATGATAACTATGGTGGTGCTCTCAGCCGTGGGGGTGATTCCTTTATTACAGTGTGCCTTCCTCGCTGCTGCCGCTATGCTGCTGTTCCGTTGCTGCACACCCGACCAGGCCATGAAGGCCATCAACTGGGACATCCTGATGGTGTTTGCAGGTTCTGTCGTGCTGGGGTTGGCCATCCAGAAAACGGGCATCGCCGAGCGGATGGCATTTGGCATCCTCGACGTCTGCGGCTCCAATCCGATTGTAGTCATGACGGCCATCTGCTTAGTGGGCACGTTCATCACCGAATTTATCTCAAACACGGCAGCTGGTGCCATGTTCTTCCCCATTATGTATGAGGCCGCAGTGAAGTTAGGCTATGAGCCTTATCCTTTCCTTATCGCACTGATGATAAGTGTCAGCAGCAGTTTTGCCACGCCTATCGGATCGCCCACCCACATGCTGGTCTACGGCCCGGGTGGCTATCGCTTCAGCGACTTCATGCGCGTCGGCCTGATCATGAATCTTGTCATTCTGACTGCCAACATAC
>CAJONT010000090.1 GCA_905235975.1 uncultured Prevotella sp. | reverse complement strand
GGCAACTATGGCGTGCCCTCCGTAGGACTGGAAGAGAACGGCCTTCCCACGTTTATGGAAAGTGACCGCATACACGTTTCTGCATTCGTCGTGGCCGACTACAGCACGATGTGCTCACACTGGAATGCCAAGGAGTCGTTGGCACAATGGCTGAAGAGAGAACGGATTCCCGCTGTCACCGGCATCGATACCCGGCGACTGACAATGAAATTGCGCGAGCATGGCGTGATGATGGGAAAAGTGGTGATAGAAGGTGCCGCAGAGGCTCCCGATGCCGAAGCCTACGGCGCGGTGAACTGGGTGGAAAGGGTGAGCTGTAAAGACATCGTCACCTATCAGAATGCCGACAGCAAGCACAGGGTGGTGCTGGTGGACTGCGGCGTGAAGGCGAACATCATACGCTGCCTCTTGAGAAGGGGCGTGGAGGTGGTCCGTGTGCCTTGGGACTACGACTTCAATCAGCTCGACTTCGACGGACTCTTCCTGGCCAACGGACCGGGTGACCCTGAACAGTGCGGGGCGACAGTGGCACATATCAGGCAGTTCCTCCAGCACAGCACGGTGCGACCCTGTATGGGCATCTGCCTCGGCAATCAGCTGTTGGCAAGGGCGGCGGGTGCCGACACCTACAAACTGAAATATGGACACAGAAGCCACAACCAACCTGTCAGACAGGTGGGCACCAACCGGTGCTTCATCACCTCGCAAAACCACGGCTATGCCGTCGACGACCATACGCTGCCGTCTGACTGGGAACCGCTCTTCGTGAACATGAACGACGGCTCCAACGAGGGCATACACCATAAATACCATCCGTGGTTCTCGGCACAGTTCCATCCCGAGGCCTGCTCCGGACCGGTGGATACGGAATTCCTTTTCGATGAATTTATCACACGCTTAGAGGCTTAAAGTATGACAGAGAAGAAGATAAAGAAGGTGCTGCTGCTGGGTAGCGGAGCACTCAAGATAGGACAGGCGGGCGAATTCGACTACAGCGGCTCGCAAGCACTGAAGGCGCTCAAAGAAGAAGGCATAAAGACGGTGCTCATCAATCCCAACATAGCCACCGTGCAGACGTCGAAGGATGTGGCCGACACAGTGTATTTCCAACCCGTGGAAGCCTCTGTCGTGGAGGGGGTTATAGAAAAGGAACGCCCCGACGGCATCTTGCTGTCCTTCGGCGGACAGACCGCACTCAACTGCGGCGTGGAACTGCATCAGAAAGGCGTGCTGCAACGCTATGGCGTGAAGGTGCTGGGGACCCCCGTGCAGGCTATCATCGACACCGAAGACAGAGACCTCTTCGTGCGCAAACTCGACGAAATAGGTGTGAAGACCATCCGCAGTCAGGCCTGCTGTGATGTGGAGAGTGTGCGAAAAGCCGCGCATGAACTGGGATTCCCCGTCATCCTGCGCGCTGCCTATGCCCTCGGTGGCCTCGGCTCCGGATTCTGCGACAACGACGAAGAACTGTCGGCACAGGCAGAGGAGGCTTTCTCCTTCTCACCGCAAGTATTGGTGGAGAAGAGCCTGCGCGGATGGAAGGAGATAGAATACGAGGTGGTGCGCGACCAGTACGACAACTGCATCACCGTGTGCAACATGGAGAACTTCGACCCATTAGGTATACACACCGGAGAGAGCATCGTCGTGGCTCCCTCGCAGACGCTGACCAATGCCGAATACCACAAACTGCGCGCACTGGCCATAAAAATTATACGGCACATCGGCATCGTGGGCGAGTGCAACGTGCAGTATGCCCTCGACCCGCAGTCGGAAGACTACCGCGTCATCGAGGTGAATGCAAGACTAAGCCGCTCTTCCGCGCTCGCCTCGAAGGCAACGGGATATCCCCTGGCTTTCGTCGCTGCAAAACTCGGTCTGGGATACGGCCTCTTCGACTTGAAGAACTCTGTCACAAAGACCACCAGTGCCTTCTTCGAACCGGCTCTCGACTATGTGGTGTGCAAGATTCCGAGATGGGACTTGACAAAATTCCACGGGGTGAGCCGTCAGCTGGGCTCGTCGATGAAGAGTGTGGGCGAGGTGATGGCCGTTGGAAGGACCTTTGAGGAGGCCCTGCAGAAAGGACTGCGCATGATAGGACAGGGCATGCACGGCTTCGTGGAGAACAAAGTGCTGAGGGTGGATGATATGGCCGATGCACTGCAGCATGCCACCGACAACCGTATCTTCGTCATCTCAAAAGCCATGCAGATGGGCTATTCCATCGAACAGATTCATCAGCTCACCAAAATTGACCGTTGGTTCCTCTATAAGTTGAAACACATCGTCGAGATAGACCTGCGACTGCGGCAACTCTCACACCTCGCTGAATTGGTGCTGTTCATGGACAACACGGAACTGCTGGAATATCTGGAGACACCCGAAATCACCGACCTGCTGCGCGAAGCGAAAATCTACGGATTCTCCGATTTCCAGATAGCACGTGCCATAGGATTGGAGGCGGATATGAATATGGAGAAAGGCGGACTGATGGTGCGCGAGTGGCGAAAGGAACTGGGCATCCTGCCCACGGTGAACCAGATAGACACCTTGGCGGCCGAATACCCCGCCCAGACCAACTATCTCTATCTTTCGTATCTCTAACAAATTGCAAAACAACTAATTAGAAAATTATAATATGTGTGGCATCGTATCTATTCTCAATGTGAAGCACCCCACGCGGGAACTGCGCGACAAGGCCCTGCGGATGAGTCAGAAAATACGTCATCGCGGACCTGACTGGAGCGGAATCTATTGCAGTGAACAAGACGGACAGACACCGACAGGACGGCCCGGGGCGGTCTTGGCACATGAAAGGCTCAGCATCGTCGATCCTGAGTCGGGACGGCAACCTCTGTTCTCGCCCGACCGCAAGCAGGTGCTCACCGTCAACGGTGAGATATACAACCATCAGGAGATTCGCAGAAGGTATGCCGGACAATATGAATTCCAGACCGGCAGC
>CAJONT010000089.1 GCA_905235975.1 uncultured Prevotella sp. | reverse complement strand
TACCTTCTTGTTGAGCAGAACCGGTTGGAAGAGGCCAAGACAATGCTCAATGCCATGCTCAACGACCCCGACAACCACGATTTTGCCATCGGCGAGTTGGCCTACATACAAAAATTAGAGAAGAAAGAGTAATTGCAAGAGATGTTCGACTGGTTTGGCATACTGTCGATAGTGAACATGGTGCTGGCGCTTATCGTCGCTATTCACCTGCTCATGGACAACCGCTCGCCGGCCACCACGCTGGCATGGCTGTTGGTGCTGACCTTCTTGCCGTATCTGGGACTCATCATCTATTTCTTCTTCGGCGAGAACACGCGTAAGAAGCGCATTATCAGCAAGAAAGGACTCGACCAACTGTCGCGCCGCTCCATGCTGAGCTATGTGGAACAGAAAGACCTCAACGTGCCCGACGAGGCGCAAAGTCTGGCAAGGCTCTTCTTCAACCAGAATTATGCCTTGCCCTTCAGAGACAACGAGGTGGATGTCTTCACCAACGGCTATGAATTCTTCCCGGCGCTGCTCGCCGCCATTGCACAGGCCCGCTCACACATCCACATCACCACTTATATCTTTGAGGAAGATGCCTTGGGAAGACTCGTGGCCGATGCGCTGATGGAGAAAGCCCGGCAGGGGGTGGAGGTGAGAGTGATTTACGATGCTGTGGGCAACTGGAAAGTGCCGAGCGACTTCTTTGAACACATGAGAGACGAGGGCGTCGACACGCATGCCTTCATGCCCGTGAAATTCCCCGCCTTCACCCGAAGAATCAACTACCGCAACCACCGTAAGATATGCGTGGTCGACGGCATGACGGGATTCATCGGCGGCATGAACATCGCCTTGCGCTATGTGAAAGGACAGGACGGCACTCCGTGGCGCGACACCCATCTCAGGATAAGGGGTAGTGGGGTCTACGGACTGCAGTGCGCCTTCCTCGTCGACTGGTTCTTCGTCGACGGCACGCTCATCTCCAACAAAAGCTATTACCCTGCCATAGAGCCGCCTGTTCACAATGCCTGTATCACACAGATTGTCACCAGCAGCCCGCTCAGTCCGTGGCCCGAGATGATGCAGGGCTACATGAGGGTCATCCTCCAGGCACGCCGCTATGTGTATATAGAGACACCCTATTTCCTGCCCACGGAACCTGTGCTCACGGCACTGCAGACCAGTGCGCAGGCAGGCATCGACGTAAGGCTGATGGTGCCCTATGTGCCCGACTCACGCTTGGTGGGATGGGCGGCGAGGTCGTTTGTGAACGAGGCCGCCGAAGCTGGGGTGAAAATCTATTTCTACAAAGAGGGTTTCAACCACTCCAAACTGTTGGTGGTCGACGACAAGATGTGCAGTTGCGGGTCAACCAATGTCGACTTCCGAAGCTTTGAGAACAATTTCGAGGCAAATGCTTTCTTCTACGACGAGGAACTGACCAAAAGGATGAGGAAGGTGTTTGAAGACGACATCGAAAAATGTGTCACCGACGAGGTGATGGAAGAACCGTCGTTGCTGAACCGTATAGCGGGTTCAGTGGCCAGACTCCTCTCACCCTTGCTCTGATTCATCCTCTGCACGGTCGTCAGGGATGCAGAACAGACTGAAATTCACACTGCCATACTCGCGGTGCTCCACAAATTGCGGCAGGTGGGAGAAATCGTTGTTCTTGCCATGCTCAAACACGAACACCCCGCCGGGCTTCAGCAACCCGCCGTTCAGTATCAGCTCGGGCAGCTCGGGCAGACGTTCCAGCGCATAGGGTGGGTCGGCGAAGATGAAGTCGAACTGCTGATGGCAACCCTTCAGGAAGCGGAACACGTCGCCGCGGATAGCCACGCAGTCGTCATTGCCTATTTTTTTCAGACATTGCTTGATAAAGGCGTGGTGGTCGCGGTCGCCCTCCACGCTCACTACCTGAGCACAGCCCCGTGAGAGCAGTTCCAGGGTGATGCTGCCAGTGCCGGAAAACAGGTCGAGCGCTACGGCACTCTCGAAGTCGAGATAGCCGTTGAGCACGTTGAAGAGGTTTTCCTTGGCAAAGTCGGTGGTGGGACGTGCCTTGAAAGTGCGGGGAATGTCGAAGTGGCGTCCTTTGTAGCGCCCGGTGATGATTCTCATAATGACGTTTTTTTCGGAAATGGACAAGTGGCCTCAGTAGGCCATGTCGGTCAGTGCTTGCACATCGGCAGGCATCGGCAGGCAGGTGGGGGTCATCTTGCCCGACAACGGTTCGATGCTGTCGAAGAAGGGACGGCGCAGATACTGCTTGATGCGTTCGCTCAGCCAGCGGCGGTTCAGCACGTCGCCTATCATGTGCAGTTCGTCCTTCTCATTGTCAAGCTTCATCTGGCTCCAGGTATATAGGATGTAGTACAGCGCGTCGTGTTCGTTCTCTACCTTGAAACTATTGGCAAAGGCAAAGCGGTTGCGGCTGAACGAGAACACGTCGAGGTGCGTGTCGTGGAAATACGCAAAGAGCTTGCGGCGGTTCTGACTTTGCTCATGGCGATGGAGATAGCACCACACAGGAACGCTGAAGGGCAGTATCTGATAGCGGGAGCAGTGGTCGCCTATCACGGTCATGATGTCTTTCTCTATGGCATATACCGCCACGCTGTGGAGCGCAGTGAGCGGGGTGTGGGCCTTCAGGTGGTATTCATAGCCTTTGTACACATGGTCGAAGAGCACTTGGCTGTCGGCTTCCTGAAATTCGTCCTCTGGCACAAGCATGGTGGGCACATCGGCCAACACCTGAATGCCTGAGAACGACTGCTGGAGCAGGTCGCACTTCTTGAACGCCTCACGAAGGTTGGCAGTGGCCGACATCCCGCTCTTGCGGGTGAATGTGGCCGACTCTGCCGAGGTGATGCGCTCGCCGTAGGGCAGCACCATGAGAATCTCGCTCTTTGCGATGCGCAACACGAGGGTGTCGCTGCGGGGGGATAGGGTAGGGGAGAATGCTGGCATTGTGGTTTTCCTTTCAACCTGCAAAAGTAAGCAAAATATCCGAACTTGCCAAAAATGCGAACCTAATCCTGCTTTTTCCTGTGAATAAAGATTCGCCGCATTGCGGCCATCTTCTAATAATGCCGATGGCACAGATGAAACTTTTGGCATGGCATAACGAGATACTGCGTCACGGGTTATCTTTCCATAAGAATCTCTCCATACTACGGAGTGTGATTTGTTATTATTATAGGTGGGTTCTATTCATTATGTTGAGGCGATTTTTGTCTTTT
>CAJONT010000088.1 GCA_905235975.1 uncultured Prevotella sp. | reverse complement strand
GGCGGCAGGACGGTAGGAGGAGGAAATCTGTATGTAAGGCTCCAATTCCTTATATTGACCCGCAGTGAGGCCGTAGACCCGGGCAAAATCCGTTTTCTCCCTGAACACACCGCCTTTCGCCCGGTAACGGTAGATGTTGCGCACCTGCCAGGGCTGCAGACCAAGACGCAGCAACTGGGTACTGTCGGCAGTGTTGGGGTCGAAGGCGAAACGTTCAGGCATGGTCTCCTCTACCGCATAGTAGGGGCCGCAGGATGCCTTCTCGTATGGTTTTCCTGCCTGTGCCGTACTGTCGGCCTGTGCTGTCTCACCTTCGGTGGAGGTATGCTTCTCACCCACCAAAAATATCAAGCCTAAGGCGATGGCCGCCACAGAAAGCGCCACTATCATGACCTGACGGTCGGACTTCTGGAAATAGAAGAATTCTCTCCACGACATGGCCACGAGAGGTCTATATCACGCCCAATTGGTGAAGGAACACACAAAAGATGCAAGTGGGACACACAAAGCGCACGAAGAAGAGAAAAATCCTATAGTATATAACAGGCAATTCCCCCCAGTTGGTCAACTGGTCTTGCACCAATTTGCGCGGCACATACCAACCCACGAAAAAACAGGTGAGGAAAGCTCCTACAGGCATGAGATGATTGGCAGTGATCGAATCGCAGAAATCAAGCACCGAATGGCCCATCACGCGGAGCGACGTGACAGCACCCATGGAGAGGCTGCACAACACGGCTATCACAGCGCACAACGCAGAGAACACCCATGCTCCACTCTTTCGCGACAAGTTGTACTCCTCATGTAAGAAGGACGTACCTATCTCGTGCATGGAGATGGTAGAGGTAAGAGCTGCCAAGGCCAACAAGCTATAGAAGGCGACACCCACCAAATAGCCCACAAAAGGTATACTTTTGAATGCTTCCTGAAACACATTGGGCAAGGTGATAAAGATGAGCGACGGACCGGAGTCGGGGTTTACACCCACAGAGAAAGCCGCAGGGAAGATTACCAAGCCGGCAAGGATGGCAATCAAGCTGTCGAGCAGTGAGATGGTCACAGCGGAATGCAGCAGACGGGTGTCGCGTCCGAAATAAGAGGAATAGGTGCACAAACACGCCGTGCCAAGACTGAGCGAGAAGAAGGCCTGCCCAAGTGCCTCCAAAAACACACTGCTTGTCAGTTTGCTGAAATCGGGCTTCAGCAAAAACTCCACGCCCTTCATTGCGCCAGGGAGCATACATGATGCCACCACCAACATGAGCAGCAGGATGAGCAAAAGCGGCATGAGCAGTTTGGATGTGCGTTCTATACCCTTTCTTATCCCTCTCACCACCACCACATGGGTGATGAGAATGAACAACAGCGCCCACACCACAGGGAGAAGGGGCTGCGAGGTGAAATGCGTGAAATACTGCGATACAGAGGCAGCATCGCCATGAAGCTGATTCAGCACACTCACCCACAGATACTGCAGACACCATCCTGCCACCACCGAATAGAATCCCAGGACAATCATGGAAGTAATCACGCCGATATACCCTATCACCCGCCATGGAGTGCCCTTCGCCAATATCTTGTATGCACGCACGGCATTGGTGCCCGCATTACGGCCCACCACAAACTCGGCCACCATGCCGGGGATGCCTATCATGAACACGCATACCAAATAGATAAGGATAAACGCTGCGCCGCCGTTTTCACCCGTCGTATAGGGGAAACGCCATATATTGCCCAAACCCACTGCTGAACCGGCTGTAGCCAATATGATGCCTAACTTGCTGCCAAAATTTCCTCGTTTGCTCTCTTTGTTCATAGACTACAAATTAAATAACACCAAACTGATGGAGGAAGACAAGCAGGATGCTCAACGGACAGACATACCTCACCAGGAAGAAATAGACACCGAACAATGTGCCACGAACCGTACCCCCATTGGTGTACTCGTCGTATACGGTGGAACGAGGCACGAACCATCCCAAAAAGACACAAGTAAGGAAACCGCCTATGGGCAGGAAAATCTGACCTGTCACAAAATCGAAGATGTCGAAGAGCGGCCTGTCACAGAAATCGAGCCCAGAGTGGGCACCCAACGACAAAGAACAGCATGTGCCTATGACGATGCACGCCACAGTGACACAGCTTGCCGCCTTGGCACGCGACCACCGAAGCTCTTCGTACAAGAAAGCGGTGCTTACCTCATGCAGGGAGATGAGCGAGGTGACAGCGGCCACTGAAAGCAAACTATAAAAACCGAAAGATACAATATTGCCCAACAGCGGCATACCGGCAAAGGCATTGTGAAACACATTGGGCAAAGTGATAAAGACAAGCGAGGCACCTGAATCGGGACTGATGCCGACAGAGAACGCGGCAGGAAAAATCATCAGACCTGCCAAAATGGCCACGATACTGTCCACCAAGCTTACCTGTACAGCCGACTTGGTGAGATGGGTGTCGCGGCTGAAATAAGAAGCGAAGGTACACACACATCCCATGGCCAGACTGAGTGAATAGAATGCCTGCCCCAGTGCGCCTAAGAAAACGCCGCTGTTGATTTTGGAAAAATCGGGATAAAAGAGAAAGACAATACCCTTGGAGGCATCCGGAAGCATACACGAGGCTACCACAATGACCAACAAGAGGATAAAGAGCAGGGGCATGAGCAGTTTGGACGCTTTCTCAATGCCGTTGCGCACCCCCTTTATTATCACAAAATGCGTGATGAGCAACACCAGCACAGTCCATATTAACGGTCGCCATGCAGAGGAGGAGAAGTCGGCGAAATACTGCTGCACATAATCTGCATCGCCATTGAGTTCACCGTTCACCGAACCAAAGATGTACTGTAAGCACCACCCGGAGACCACGCAGTAATATCCCATGATGAGGAAACCGGTAGCCACGCCGAGCAGGCCCACGTATTTCCACGCATTGCCGCCCGACACCTTCTCGTAGGCCCGGAACGTGTTGGAAGCGCCCCTACGCCCGATGATGAACTCACTAATCATGCAGGGGATGCCCAGCAGCAAGACACACAGCAGATAAAAAAGGATAAACACGGCACCGCCATTCTCTCCTGTCATATAAGGGAAACGCCACACGTTGCCTAATCCAACAGCAGACCCTGCCGTTGCCAACACAATACCTATTTTGCTGCCGAAATTGGCTCTTTTAGTCTCTTTCATGAAATAAGTTGAAAAAGGAATATCCGTCTATAATCTATTTTCCTGAATAATTTGATGCAAAAATATAAAAATATCTTTATTTTTGCACACTAAATCAGGAAAAATGAAATATATCTCACATTTAATAAGCAAATATAAACTTTCTACACTGCTTATCGCTGCAATATGGATACTCTGTTTCTGCACACCGCCACACACTCCACTCGACAAAGTAAACTATATTGACAAGTGGACACATGTGGCGATGTACATGGGCACCTGCACCATCATCTGGATAGAATACATCCGCCTACATGAAAAGGTGGACTGGAAAAAGACCCTGTTACTTGCATGGATAGCCCCCACCCTCATGAGCGGAATAATAGAACTGCTGCAGGCCTATTGTACAGGAGGGCGCAGAAGCGGCGAATGGGCCGATTTTGCCGCAAACGCCATCGGCACCACCTTGGCGCTCCTTATCGGTATTCTTCTGGCAAAGTGGCGCGCCAAATGACAAAAGGATACTTCAGGAGGTGTGAATTGTAGAAACGACGGTCGCCGGTAACTTCCATACCCAAGAAGTCGGGATGCTCATAATCCTCCAACTCATCGTGCAATTCCACTTCAGCCATCAGCAAGCCCTCATTGTCGCCGTGAAACTCGTCCACCTCGAAGACATGCTCACCCACCGGCACCAAATAACGCGTCTTGTCTATCTGGCCGGGGCCGCACAGTCGCATGAGTTGTGTGGCCTCCTCAAAAGAGATTTCCTTCTCAAACTCATATCGCGACATACCACCGTTTGACGAGGGTCCCTTGATGGTGAGGTAACCCTTCTCTCCACGCAGACGGATGCGCACAGTGGCACCTTCGGCGCGTATGTAGCCCTGCCTGATACGGCTCGAAGAGATGGCTCTCTGTTTGAAGTCGATGTCTTTGTGCACAAGAAACTTGCGCTCTATTTCCATCCCACTGCCCATGGCCTACACCATCGATGAGGTAGAGATGATGAAAAAGATGATTGCCAGCAGGATTAAAGCAACGAAAATGCCCTTTACCACATTGTTGGCATGCTTGGCCTGTTCTTTCTCTTTCTTTGCTATACGGTTAGCTTTCTTGTTGTTCATAATGGTTCTGTTATTATAAGGTTTTACTCTTCTTCATTCACGGGGAACTCCATCAGGTAGGCCTTGATGAAACCGTCGATCTTGCCGTCCATCACACCGTCGACATCGGTGGTCTGATAGTTGGTACGATGGTCTTTCACACGGCGGTCGTCGAACACATAACTCCGTATCTGACTGCCCCACTCTATCTTCTTCTTGCCAGCCTCTATCTTGGCCTGAGCCTCCAGGCGTTTCTTCATAGCCCGGTCGTAGAGTTGCGACTTGAGCAGACGCATGGCATTCTTACGGTTCTCAAGCTGTTTGCGACTCTCCGTATTCTCGATGAGAATCTCCTCCTCTTCGCCGGTGTCAGGATCCACATACTGATAGCGAAGGCGCACTCCCGTCTCCACTTTGTTTACGTTCTGGCCGCCGGCTCCTCCACTGCGAAACAGGTCCCACGACACTCTGGATGGGTCGACAAACACCTCGATGGTATCGTCGACGAGAGGTGACACGAACACGCTGGCAAAACTCGTCATGCGCTTACCCTGGGCATTGAAGGGCGACACACGTACCAATCGGTGCACGCCACTCTCGCTCTTGAGATAGCCGTAGGCATATTCGCCGCCTTCTATCTCCATGGTGACACTCTTGATGCCGGCCTCGTCGCCGTCTTGCAGGTTGCTCACCGTCACCTTGTGACCATGGGCTTCAGCCCACCGCATATACATACGCATGAGCATCTGCGCCCAGTCCTGGCTCTCCGTGCCGCCGGCACCGCTGTTTATCTTGAGCACGCAGTCCATAGGGTCTTCCTTCTGGCGCAGCATGTTTTTCAGTTCCAGGTCCTCGATGGCTTTCAGCGCCTTGGCATAGTCGGCATCCACCTCTTCCTCGGTCACCATGTCGTCATGATAGAAATCGAAGGCCAGTTGCAGCTCATCGGCCAGGTCGCGCACTTCCTTGTATCCGGTAAGCCACTTGCCTATGCCCTTCACCTTCTTCATCTGCTCCTGCGCCCGTGCCGGGTCGTCCCAGAAATCGGGAGCCTGTGTGCGAAGGTCTTCTTCCTCGTATTCTATTTTCTTCCTGTCGATGTCGAGATAGCGGTGCAGCGCATCCACACGTTCTTGCACATCTTTCAGCTGGTCGCTTGTTATCATACTTCTTCTTTGTACATTTCGTCTATTACCGCAGCATAGTTCTTGTGGATGATGGGGCGCCGCAGTTTCAGCGTGTTGGTCAGTTCACCCTTGTCCATGGTGAAAGGTTCTGGCAGCAGGGTGAAACGTTTTATCTTCTCATAGCTGGCCAGTCCCTGCTGGAGGGTTTCTATACGATTGTTCATCATCTGGATGATGCGCTTGTCGGCGCACAATGCCGCCCTGTCGGCATAGGTGATGCCGTGTTCCTTGGCATAGTCTTCCAGGATGCCGAAGTCGGGGATAATGAGTGCCGAGACGAACTTCCGTTCATCGGCAATGATGGCTATCTGTTCCACAAACTTGTCGACCAACAGTTTCGACTCTATCATCTGCGGAGCGATATACTTGCCGTTGGAAGTCTTGAACAGGTCTTTGATGCGGTCGGTCAGGAAGAGCTCGCCGTCGTGCATATAACCGGCATCGCCGGTGTGGAAGAAGCCGTCTTCATCGAAACAGGCTGCCGTGAGCGCCTCTCTCTTGTAATAGCCGCGGGTAATCGAGGGACCCCTGAGCAGGATTTCATTGTTCTCTCCTATCTTCACTTCCACGCCCGTAAGCGGTCTGCCCACGGAGCCTATGGTATAGGGTTTGCCCAAATGGTCGTGCGACACCGTGGCAAGGCTCTCTGTAAGGCCGTAGCCCACCATCATGTTGATACCGATGGCATGGATAAATTCTTCCAACTGGGGCGACACGGTGGCACCCGCCGTGGGGAAGAAATGGGCGCGCTCCAGGCCGAGCTGCTTACGCACCTTGCTGAACACGGTCTTATTATAGAAGGAATATTGCATGGAGAGGGAAAGGGGCGGCCTACGTCCCTTGCTCAGATACTCGATATTGTATTTGTGGCCCACCTTGATGGCCGTATTGAAAATGAGACGCTGTGCACTGCTGGCAGAGTCGATCTTTGCCTGCACGCCCGTGTACACTTTTTCCCAGAAACGCGGCACACTGCTCATGCAAGTGGGATGCATCTCCCGCATCGACTGCTGTATCTCCCTCGGATAGGTGTTGATGACCAACTGCGCGCCCATGGTAAGGGCAAGAATGGCCCATCCCCTCTCAAAGATATGGGTATAGGGAAGGAAATTCATCACCACGTCGTTCTCGGTCAGGGGCACGGTCAGGGCATTGGCGCGCAAGGCGGCATGATACTGTCCATAGGACAGGATGACGCCCTTGCTGTCGCCGGTGGTGCCACTGGTGTACAGGATATTGCAGATGTCGTCTTCATTGGCCTCGGCATACCGGCGCTCCACCTCCGGCTGACGGGGCAAATTCTCACCCAATTTCAGGAAATCGTCGAAGTAGATGGAACTGTGGTCATGAGGACTGATACGCACACTGCGATCGAATATGATAATACGTTCCAGGGTGGGACAGTGGGCGAGCACACGGACAGCCTTGTCGTACTGCTCCTGCTCTCCTACAAAGAGGATGCGTATCTGGGCATCGATTATCATAAACTGAATCTGCTCCTCACTGCTTGTGGCATAGAAAGGCACGGTGACGGCCCGCACACCAAAGGCACCGAAGTCGGTGTACACATAATGCACGGCGTTCTGACTGAAAATACCTATATTCTCCTGTGCCTTGACACCGAGATTAAGCAGTGCGTTAGATACGGACTTCACCTGCTGGGAGAAGTAGTTCCATGTAACTGACTGCCATTTCTGGCTGCCGAACTCACGATATGTAAGCGCCGGCTTGCTGCCATACTTTTCGGCCTGTTCATGAATGAGAACAGATAAATGACTCAATGTCTGCATAATCTTCCGCTTTTAATATGCAAAAATAGTGATTTTCTTCGAAAAGCCAATAAAAAACGCAAAATTCTTGATTATTTGGCTAACTTTGCACTATCATGAGTTACGAAGACATATCCAGTACGATAGATTTGCTGAAAAGGCTTGTCCATACGCCCTCCATCAGCCGACAGGAGGGCGATGCCGCCGACATCATGGCCCATACAATTGCCTCCCACGGATTTGAACCCCGACGGGTGAAGCACAATGTGTGGACCGTGGCACCGGGCTACTCGCCCCAACGCCCCACCCTACTGCTCAACGCCCACCTCGACACCGTGAAGCCGGTAGCCTCCTGGAGCCGCGACCCTTTTGCCTGCACCACAGAAGGCGACAGGCTGTACGGACTGGGCAGCAACGACTGCGGGGGAGGCCTCGTATCCCTCTGGCACACTTTTACCGTGCTTGCAGGGAAGCCACAGCCATACAACCTGATTTTCCTGGCCTCGGCCGAGGAGGAGGTTTCAGGTGCCGACGGCATACGCGCCGCCTTGCCCACCCTGCCCCCCGTGACGCTGGCCATCGTGGGTGAACCTACGGGCATGCAGCCTGCCGTGGCGGAAAAGGGGCTGATGGTGCTTGACCTGACCGCGAGGGGGAAATCGGGTCATGCGGCACGGGGAGAGGGCGTGAATGCCATCTACATAGCCAATGAGGACATCTGTTTCCTTCGCGACTACCGCTTTGAACGGACGAGTGTGTTTCTGGGGCCCACGCGGGTGAGCATCACCATGATTCAAGCCGGCACTCAGCACAATGTGGTGCCCGATGTGTGCACCATGGTGGCCGATGTGCGCACCAATGAACTATACGACAACGAAGAGGTGCTGCACTTTCTACAGTCGAAACTGAAGAGTGAGGTGAAAGCGAGGTCCACGCATCTCAGATCGTCGGGTATCCCGCTCACACACCCCGTGATAGCCAAACTCACAGCAGCCGGCATGCAACCCTTCGGCTCACCCACGCTGAGTGACCAGGCACTTATGCCATTTACTTCCTTCAAGTGGGGACCGGGCGAGTCGAGCCGTTCACACACCGCCGACGAGTACATCTGCATAAGCGAAATAAGAAATGCCGTCGACACATACATTCGTATGCTCGACGGCACGCCTATCGTGTAACAAACGCTTTCCTTACCTTATCGGCCGAGCCACATCTCAGGATTGAGCTTGTCCGTTTCTTTGCGCAGCTGGAACTGCAGGATGTTGTCTTGTCCCACGGTGCCCAACACCTGACGCGTGGTCACCTTCTGTCCTTTCTTCACGTGAACCGACTTAAGGTTGCAATAGACGGAGATGTATGCGCCATGACGCACCATCACCACAAGCTGACCTCCCCAGTTGAACACTGCACTTACCTCACCGTCGAAGATGGAACGAGCACTCGAGCCGGGTTGACCAAGGATGTTGATTCCCTTGTTGTCGAGCTTTACATTCTTGAGACCTTCCACGTTATACTGGCCAAAGTGGCTCACTATCTTGTAACTGCCAGTGATGGGCATGGGGAGCCTGCCACGGTTGTTCTCGAAACTGCCGCTGATTTTGCGGTCCACCTCAGAGAGGGTCTCCATCCGCTCTTCCTCAAGGGTCACTTTCTCCATCTCACGGGCATGGCGTTCGGCCTCGGCAGTCGCTTTACGCTCAGCGGCAAGACGGTTGGCCTCGGCTTCACGGGCAGCTTGCTCGGCAGCGGCTTGCTCGGCGGCAGCCTTCTTGGCAGCGGCATCGGCGGCGGCACGGCGTTCGGCGGCGGCGCGGGCGGTGGCCTTTTCGGCGGCGGCGCGGCGCTCTGCCTCAGCACGGCGTTCGGCATCGGCGTTGGCACGTGCCTTTTCGGCCTCTGCCGCCCGTGAGGCAGCCTCTGCCCGTTGCTGTTCCTC
>CAJONT010000087.1 GCA_905235975.1 uncultured Prevotella sp. | reverse complement strand
TTTTTTCGTAACTTTGCATTAATATTGTGAAGATGGAATGCTGATATGAGACTTGCAGAACTCAAAACCGGACAGAAAGGGGTTATCGTAAAGGTACTTGGCCATGGTGGATTCAGAAAACGCATCGTGGAAATGGGCTTTATTCGCGGTAAGACTGTGGAAGTGCTGCTCAATGCACCTCTGCAAGACCCCGTGAAATACCGTATTCTTGGGTATGAGGTCTCTCTCAGACACGATGAGGCTGAACTCATAGAGGTAGTGGGCGAGATGCCTGAGAACGAAGAAATGCTCAAGCAAGTCACGCTGAACAGGGAAGTGGTCGACGAGCGATTGGACGATGCAAGAATGGCAGAAGAGGCCCACCGCAAACGTCACATCATCAATGTGGCTATCGTGGGCAATCCCAACTGCGGTAAGACGTCGCTCTTCAATTTTGCGTCGGGAGCCCATGCGAAAGTGGGCAACTATAGCGGTGTGACAGTAGATGCGACTGAGGCAAAGGCCACTTTCGAAGGATATGAATTTAACCTCATAGACCTGCCGGGCACCTACTCTCTTTCTGCTTACAGTCCGGAGGAGTTGTATGTGAGGAAGTATATCATCGACCAGACACCTGATGTGGTCATTAACGTGATTGACTCTACCAATCTGGAGCGAAATCTGTACTTAACCACCCAACTCATCGACATGAACCTGCGCATGGTTTGTGCGCTCAATATGTATGACGAGTTTGAGAAACGCGGCGACCATCTCGACATCGACACACTTAGTATGCTGCTCGGTACCCCCATGGTGCCTACGTCGTTCAAGACGGGAATGGGGCTCAAACTGCTCTTCCATATCATTATAAATATGTATGAGGGTGTAGACTTCCTTGATGCGAACGGAAACATAAATCCAGAGGTGGCCGACCACATACGCAAATGGCATGAAGACTATGCCGACGATGTGCAGGTGGGGCATCAGGAAGATTTCGCAGCAAGCGGGAAACCGCTGAAGAACTATTTCCGCCATATCCACATCAATCACGGTCATTATGTGGAACAGGGTATAGACAGCGTGAAATTGCAGATACAACGCGACACGCAGTTGCGCCACCGTTTCTCTACCCGTTATTTGGCCATCAAACTGATAGAACACGATGCAGAGGTGGAGAAGATGATAGGGGAGACCAAGGCCGGAAAGCGTATCCTCGATACGAGAAACAAAGCCGACGCCCAAATCCTGAGTGACACGGGGCAGGACAGCGAAACGGCACTCATGGACGCCAAATATGGCTTCATACGAGGTGCCTTAAGCGAAGCCGGCTATCAAGTGGGCAACCACAGCGACAACTATCGGGTCACCCATCTCATCGACGGAGTGCTCAGCAACAAGTATCTCGGATTCCCCATCTTTTTCTTTATCCTCTTCGTTATATTCTTCACTACGTTCACACTGGGCGAATATCCGATGAACTGGATTGACGACGGTGTGGGATTATTGGGCTCCTGGGTGAGCCAAAGTATGCCGGAAGGGCCGTTGAAAGACTTGCTGGTGGATGGCGTAATTGCCGGTGTCGGCTCTGTCATCGTCTTTCTGCCGCAAATACTCATCCTCTATTTCTTCATCTCACTCATGGAGGACTCCGGCTATATGGCAAGGGCGGCATTTATCATGGACCGCGTGATGCATAAGATGGGGCTGCACGGCAAATCGTTTATTCCGCTTATCATGGGCTTTGGATGCAACGTGCCTGCCGTCATGGCTACACGTACCATAGAGAGCCGACGCTCACGCATCATCACGATGATGATATTGCCATTCATGTCGTGTACGGCACGCATCCCTGTCTACATCATCATTACCGGTTCGTTCTTCGCACTGCAATACAGGGCATGGGTCATGATGTCGCTCTATGTGGTGGGTATCTTAGTGGCGGTGATTGTGAGCAATGTCATCTCCCGTCGCGTAATAAAGGGCGAAGACACGCCCTTCGTGATGGAATTGCCGCCTTACCGTATGCCGACCTCGAAAGCCATCGCCCGCCATACATGGGAGAAAGGTAAGGAGTATCTGAAAAAAATGGCCGGCGTCATACTCGTGGCATCGGTCATTATATGGGCTTTGGGCTATTTCCCGCATGATGAACGCCTTTCCACACAGGAACAGCAGGAATACAGCATCATTGGCAGAATGGGTAAGACCATTGCACCGGCATTTGAACCGCAAGGCTTCAGTTGGAAACTCGATGTGAGCCTCATTGCCGGTCTTGGTGCAAAGGAAATTGTGGCTTCCACCATCGGCGTGCTCTACAGTGGTGACGACAGCCTCGCAGAGATTGAGGAGAACGGCAACGAGAGCGGACGATATGAGGTGATGAACAAATTGATGTCGGCAGATGGTATCACGCCGCTTTCAGCCTATTGCTATCTTCTCTTTGTCTTGCTCTATTTCCCGTGCTTAGCCACCATTGTGGCCATTAAGAATGAGGCGGGTGGATGGAAATGGGCGCTGTATGCAGCCCTCTACACCACTGCCATAGCCTGGTGTGTTTCTGCAGCGGTCTACCAGATAGGGATTCATTTGTGATAGGTGGATTTCTGGCAGGTTACCCCGCTACAAAATCTACACGACATAATAATCAGAACCCTTGATACCCGCCACTATGGGCAACAGTCCTTCGGTGAATCCCACCCGCACCTCCTGGTTTGGGATGCCGAGGGTGTACTTCTGTAAGCGAAGGTTATAGACCTTGATGGTGAGATATCCGCTCTGGTAGAGCAAGGGTAGGGCATCTCTTTGTTTTAGCGACAACTAAAGTTATACAATCTAACACGAAACTATGCACTAATTTATCACATTTTAGTGATTTTAGCACTCTGAGACACGGAAATCGAAGAATTTTTGTAA
>CAJONT010000086.1 GCA_905235975.1 uncultured Prevotella sp. | reverse complement strand
TGGAGCGACAAGGTGTTCGACATCCTCGCCGCCCTGGAGAATGGGGAGAATGCTATCGACGAGATCCGCCGGATCGCCGTATAGCAAGGTCAGATTGAACAGATGAAGCTATTTGGGGATGGACTCCCGGGATGGGAGACGCCCCGCAGATTTCCCCCTTTGAAGCGAAAAGGGGTTCCGGCGGAAACAACAGCTTTTGAACAGACGCCCATGCTCCCCGTTGGGGCATGACACAATACACGACGGCCCGGATTTCCTTTTTGGGGGAGATCCGGGCTGTACTGTTTTATGCCCCGTCACCTTACCGTCATGTAAATTCTCCCACCGATGCCTTGCAGAACTCAAACGCAGTCAATAATAACATCCCATCCTGTCGAGCTGTTTCCTCATGTAGTTCACGCATTTCAGGGATACAGGGTTCTCACAAGCAGGGGAAAAGGTACTATGTAACGAGATACGACCGCCCTTATTAATTGGGGCGAGCAGACTTACATCTGTGAGCGGACTGCCTTATATTTGCGAGCGACCGCTGAACTCCGATTTTTAATGCTTAGAGGTGTTACGGCAGCAATAGCCCGTCAACTATCTGGCTCAAGAGTGGTCCACACATACCTCCTGCGCTGGCAGGCAATCCGTCTTTCTCCATGACAACCATAATGGTGTATTGAGGACTTTTGGCAGAGAAATATACCTTTAATATTAATTGTCGTATCATCCAAAAAGATGCAGAATAAGGTTGTCAGAATGACAAAACCACCAAAAACGCTTTGAATATAATGAGGTTTCACAACGTTTCAAAAGTCATCCAATCACGCGATTTTGTATCAGATTTGTATCGTAAAGGCAAAAATAAAAGAGAGTCACATCTCTGTGACTCTCTGATTTTCAAGCGCTTCAGGATGGGCTTGAACCAACGACCCCCTGATTAACAGTCAGGTGCTCTGACCAACTGAGCTACTGAAGCAGCAATCTTGATTTGCGGTTGCAAAGGTAAGGCGAAAATTTGATTCCACCAAACTTTTTTCGGGAAAAATTATCGTTTTTTATAAAAAACATCAAATTTCCCGCTGTAAAGCACCAAATAAAGCGTGAAAAATGTAATTTTGCAAAATTAAATCATACCACCGATTATGATAAAGAAAACAATAATGCCCCTTCTGATGCTTTTGGCCGTGACCGGAGCATCGGCTCAGGAAAGAGACAGCCACAATTTTGAAGTGGCCAAACAGCTGGAAACACTCAACGCCATATACAAGTCGCTCGACATGATGTATGTGGACAGCATAGACCCAGGCGACGTGATAGGAACAGGCATCAACGCCATGCTGAGAAGCCTGGACCCCTATACCGAGTACTATCCCGAGGAGAAGACCAAGAACCTGAAGGAAATCTACACGGGCAAGTTCGCCGGTATAGGAGCATTGATAAGATACAACCTGCAACTGAAGCGAGTGGTGATAGACGAGCCCTATGAAGGCATGCCTGCCGCCGAATCGGGACTGAAGAAAGGCGATATCATACTGAGTATCGACGACGAGTCGATGGAAGACCAAAACGTGAGCTATGTGAGCCAGCACCTGCGCGGTGACCCCGGCACCAGCTTCATGCTGAAGATAAAACGCCCCTCCACCGGCAAGAAGATGCAGATAAAAATCACACGCCGCGTGATACAGATGCCCAGCGTGCCGTTCTACGGACTGCGCGAAGGCGGGATAGGCTACATCAACCTGAGCCAGTTTACCGAGGGCTGCGCCAAAGAAGTGCGCAAAGCCTTCATCGAGATGAAGGAACAAGGCATGAAGAGCCTGATACTGGACCTTCGCGACAACGGCGGCGGCTCTGAGCAGGAGGCCGTTGACATCGTGAACATCTTCGTGCCCAAGAACAAGCTCATCGTGTCGAACAGGGGCAAACTGCAGCGAGCCAACCACGACTACATGACGAAAGTGGAGCCCCTCGACTCCTTGATGCCCGTTGTGGTGCTCGTGAACGACGGCACTGCCAGTGCGAGCGAGATTACGAGCGGCTCCCTGCAAGATCTGGACCGCGCCGTGGTAATGGGCAGCCGCACCTACGGCAAGGGACTTGTGCAGATGAGCGTCGACCTGCCCTACAACGCCAATCTGAAACTCACCACCAACAAATACTACATCCCGAGCGGCAGGTGCATACAAGCCATCAACTACAAGCACTCGAAAGGCGGATACACCGAACACGTGCCCGACTCCCTGACCAAAGTGTTCTATACGGCAGGAGGCAGGGAGGTGCGCGACGGTGGCGGCATCACACCCGATGTGGTGATAGAAGCCGACTCTCTGCCCAACATTGCCTACTATCTGACCTCCTCGGGCCTTGACTCCACAGAAGTGATGCTCAACTATGAAATCGACTACATCGCACGGCATCCCAACATTGCCAAGCCGGGGCACTTCACACTGACCGACCAAGACTATGAAGAATTCAAACGGAGAGTAGTGGAAAGCGGCTTCAGCTACGACAACGAGAGCGAGCACTACCTGCAGCAACTGGTGAAGATTGCCCAGTTTGAAGGCTACTACGAAGAGGCGAAAGACGCATTCAGCCAACTCGAGAGCCGTCTGAAGCACAATCTCGAAAAAGACCTCGACTTCAACAAAGATCAGCTCAAGAAAATCATAGAAAACGACATCGTGGCTGCCTACTACTATCAGAAAGGTGCCATTGAGAACAGTCTGCGCAGCGACAAGCAGATGGACGAAGCCGTACGACTGCTCAACGACCTGAACCGCTACCATTCACTGCTTAGCCCGAAAGAGAAATGAGAAGACGTCCCGACCACAACATACGGTTCATGAGGGGCGTCATGCTCCTTGCCTTCCTGGTGCTGCTTATCGTGGTGCTCTTCTTCTTTTGGGCCGTAAAATACTGATTCAACAGTAGCAGGAAGCAAAAAAAACGGCAAAAATGCAGAAAAAACGGCAAAATCTTGGCAGAATAAGAAAAAATGCTTAATTTTGCAGCGTTCAGTGGAATGAGGGGCTTTGACGAGCCCCTCATTTTCATTTTTAATTTCACAAATCATACAGAATGATAGACAGAAACGTCGTTAAGAATTTGGTAGAAGAGTGGCTGGAAGGCACTGAGTATTTCCTCGTGGACATACAGATAAGTCCCGACAACAGAATCGTAGTGGAAATAGACCACGCCGACGGAGTGTGGATTGACGACTGCGTGGAACTGAGCAAATACATTGAAGACCACCTGGACCGCGACAAGGAAGATTTCGAACTTGAAGTGGGCAGCGCCGGACTGGGACAACCGTTCAAGGTGGCCCAGCAATACAAAAACTTCGTGGGGAAAGAGGTAGAGGTGCTCGACGCAGAAGGACACAAGACAAGAGGCATACTGAAAGAAGTCGACGGCAACCGATTCGTGGTGACCACCAAGGAGAAACAAACCCCAGAGGGCAAGAAACGCCCCGTGCTGACCGACGTGGACAAGGCCTTTGAGATGGACAAAGTAAAATACACAAAATATTTAATAAGTTTCAAGTAAAAAGCTATGGCAGCAAAGAAAAGCGATCTGATTCCGAACATGATCGAGACGTTCAAAGAGTTCAAGGAGACAAAGAACATTGACCGCACCACGCTCATGAGCGTGCTGGAACACAGTTTCCGCAGTGTGATAGCCAAAATTTTCGGCAGCGACGAGAACTTCGACATCATTGTGAACCCTGACAAGGGCGACCTTGAAATCTACCGCAACCGCATCGTGGTGAACGACGGCGAGGTGACCGACGAGAACAAAGAAATAAGCCTGAGTGACGCCAAGAAGATAGAAGACGACTATGAGGTGGGCGAAGAGGTGAGTGAAGAGGTGAACTTTGAGAAATTCGGACGCAGAAACATCCTCACCCTGAGGCAGACGCTCGCCTCGAAAATCCTTGAACTGGAGCACGACTCTCTCTACAACAAATACAAAGACCGTGAAGGCCAGGTAGTGAGCGGCGAAGTGTACCAGATGTGGAAACGCGAGGTGCTTGTGGTAGACGACGAGGGCAACGAACTGATACTGCCCAAATCGGAGCAGATTCCTGCCGACCAGTACCGCAAGGGTGAGACAATCCGTGCCGTCATCCTGAAAGTGGACAATGAGAACAGCAATCCCAAAATCATCCTCTCCCGCACCAGCCCCATATTCCTTCAGCGCCTGCTTGAAGCCGAGGTGCCTGAGATTAACGACGGACTCATCTCCATCAAAGGTATTGCCCGTATGCCGGGCGAGAGAGCCAAGGTGGCTGTGGAGAGCTACGACGACCGCATCGACCCCGTGGGTGCCTGCGTAGGCGTGAAAGGCAGCCGCGTGCATGGTATCGTAAGAGAATTGTGCAATGAGAACATCGATGTCATCAACTACACCTCCAACATAAAGCTCTACATACAGCGTTCGCTCAGCCCCGCCCACGTATCGAGCATCAATGTCAACCTTGAGGAACGCAAAGCCGAAGTGTACCTCAAGCCCGAGGAAGTGTCGCTGGCCATAGGTCGCGGCGGTCTTAACATCAAACTGGCCTCCATGCTCACCGGTTTCACCATCGATGTGTTCCGCGAAATAGGCGAAGACGAGGCCGAGGAAGACATCTACCTCGACGAGTTCTCCGACGAAATCGACCAGTGGGTTATCGATTCCATCAAGCGCATAGGACTCGACACCGCAAAGGCCGTACTCAATGCCGACCGTGACCTGCTGGTGGAGAAGGCCGACCTTGAGGAAGACACTGTAGACGATGTGCTGAGAATACTAAGAGCTGAGTTTGAATAATTTTCCAAGCACACGGAATAACTTGCATGACCTTTTAACAAAAAATTAATTTCAACGAAAATACATGGGTGTCAGACTGAATAAAGTAATAAGAGAACTGAACATAGGACTCCAAACGGCAGTTGGATTCCTGGAAAAGAGACCGGAACTGGGCGAGGTGAAGAATGAAATCACCTTCAAAATCAACGACGACCAATACAATGCCCTCGTAGAAGAGTACAAGGGCGACAAGGCCGTAAAAGACCAGGCCGGACAGCTCAAGAAGCCGAAAGAAAAGAAGCCACGGCCTGCCGAACCTGCCGACCACAAGGGAGAGTCGCTGCTCAAGGATACAAGACAGCGGTTCACCCCGCTGGGCAAGATAGACCTCGACAGTGCCAACAAACGCGGAGCAGGCAACACTCCGCAACCAGAACCCACCCCCGAGGCTGCTGCCGAAAGCCCCGCAGAGGAGAAGAAGGTTGAGGCACCCGTTGAGGAAAAACCGGTGGAGCAGCCTCAGCCAGAGACGACTGCCCCGACACCGAAAGAACCCGAACAAGAGGAGCCTGAGCCCTCCAAACCCGTTGAGGAAGAGCCCGCAGTCCTGCCAAAGGCCGCTCCTGAGGAAGAGAAACCCCAACAGGCTCCTGCACCCGTAGAAGAAAAGAAAGAAGAGCCCAAGGTAGAGCCCGCCCCTGTCGTCGAGGAGGTACCGGAGCAACCCACCGAACCAGCCCCCGTCGTCAAAAAAGAGACAGAAGAGGAGGAAACCGAAGGAAAGAAAATCTTCTCCCTTCCTTCAGAGAAGGTCAATGCACCCAAGGTGAACGTGCTCGGCAAGATTGACCTCACGGCCATCAACCAAAGCACACGCCCCAAGAAGAAGTCAAAGGAGGAGCGCAAAAAAGAACGTGAGGAAAAGGCTCAGCAGCACACTGAAGCAGCTGGCGCCACCAACGAAAAGAAGAAACGCGTACGTATAAATAAGGAACGCGTCGACATCAACGCAGCCAGTCAGGGTGGCGGTCAGCAAGGCGGCAACAAGAACAAGAACAACCAACCCGCCAATGCTTCTGCCAACAAAGACAAGAAGAACAAGAACCGCAAACGCAACCAGAAGCCGCTCGAGGTGAACGAGGAAGACGTGGCACGTCAGGTGAAAGAAACGCTCGCCCGCCTCACTACCAAGAACCAGAACAAGAAAGGTGCCAAGTACCGCAAGGACAAGCGCACCGCCGTACAGGAGAAACTGGAGGAAGAGCGCGCCGAGCAGAAGGCAGAGAGCAAGATATTGAAGCTGACCGAGTTTGTGACCGTGAGCGAACTGGCCACAATGATGAACGTGCCGGTGACCAAGGTAATAGGCACCTGTATGGCCATCGGCATCATGGCCAGTATCAACCAGCGTTTGGAGGCTGAGACCATCAACATCGTGGCCGACGAATTCGGCTTCAAGACCGAATATGTGAGTGCCTCCGTGAGCGAAGCCATCCAGGAAGAGGAAGACGATGAGAACGACCTCCTGACACGCGCCCCCATCGTGACGGTGATGGGACATGTAGACCATGGTAAGACCTCGCTGCTCGACTTCATCCGCAAGACCAATGTCATCGCCGGTGAGGCCGGCGGCATCACCCAGCACATCGGTGCCTACAACGTGAAGCTGAAAGACGGACGCAGGATTACCTTCCTCGACACGCCCGGCCACGAGGCCTTCACCGCCATGCGTGCCCGCGGTGCCCAGGTGACAGATATCGCCATCATCATCATTGCTGCCGACGACAGCGTAATGCCCACCACAAAGGAGGCCATCGCCCATGCCCAGGCTGCCAATGTGCCTATGGTGTTTGCCATCAACAAGATAGACAAGCCGGGAGCCAATCCCGACAAGATACGCGAAGACTTGGCCAACATGAACCTGCTCGTTGAGGAGTGGGGCGGCAAGTACCAGTGTCAGGAAATCTCCGCCAAGAAAGGCATCGGTGTAGACGAACTGCTCGAGAAAGTACTGCTCGAGGCCGAGATGCTGGAACTGAAAGCCAACCCCAACCGCAAGGGTACGGGCAGCATCATCGAGTCGTCGCTCGACAAAGGACGCGGATATGTGTCGACCGTACTGGTATCCAACGGTACGCTCAAGGTGGGCGACGTGGTGATAGCCGGCACACACCATGGCAAGATAAAGGCCATGTTCAACGAGCGTTACCAGCGCATGACAGAGGCAAAACCGGCCGAGCCAGCCATCATACTGGGTCTGAACGGTGCCCCCACCGCCGGCGACAGCTTCCATGTGATGGAGTCGGAGCAGGCCGCCCGCGAGATAGCCAACAAGCGCGAGCAGTTGGCCCGTGAGCAGAGTCTGCGCACCCAGACCCGTGTCACGCTGAGCGACATCAGCCACCGCATACTCCTTGGCGAATTCAAGGAGCTGAACCTTGTGGTGAAGGGCGACACCGACGGAAGTATCGAGGCACTGAGCGACTCGTTCATCAGACTCTCTACCGAGAAGATCAAGGTGAACGTAATCAGCAAGGCCGTGGGTCAGATATCGGAGAACGATGTCAACCTTGCCGGTGCCTCCAACGCCGTTATCGTGGGCTTCCAAGTGCGTCCCTCGGCAGCCGCCAAGAAACTCGCCGACACCGAAGGTGTGGAAATCAACACCTACTCCATCATATACGATGCCATCGAGGATGTGCGCTCCGCCATGGAGGGTATGCTCGACAAGGTGAAGAAAGAGGTGGTGACAGGCCATGTGGAAGTGAGAGAAGTGTACAAGATATCGAAGGTGGGCACCGTGGCCGGCGCAATGGTCACCGAAGGCAAGGTGCACCGTACCGACAAGGCCCATCTGGTGCGCGACGGTATCGTCATCCACACTGGCAGCATCAATGCCCTGAAACGTTTCAAGGACGATGTGAAAGAGGTGAGCACCAACTTCGAATGTGGTATCAGCCTCGTGAACTTCAACGACATCCAGGTAGGCGACATCATAGAAACCTTCATGGAGATTGAGGTACAGCAGAAACTGTAATGGAAGACAACGAAAAGAAGAAAAGCGAAGAACTATCGAACGAGTATGTCAGGAAGGTGGCCGAACAAAAATATGAGTTCGGTTTCACCACTGACGTGCACACCGAGATAATAGAGAAGGGCCTCAATGAGGAGGTAATACATCTCATCTCCCGCAAGAAGGGAGAACCACAGTGGCTGCTCGACTTCAGACTGAAGGCATTCGCCCACTGGCAGAAGATGCAGACTCCTGATTGGGGACATTTGCATCTGCCCGACATCGACTACCAGGCCATCTCCTACTACGCCGACCCCACGGCAAAGAAGCCCAAGAACAGAGAGATAGACCCGGAGATGGAGAAGACCTTCGACAAACTGGGCATTCCCTTGGAGGAACGCCTCGCCCTGAGCGGCACGGCTGTAGACGCCATCATGGACTCTGTGTCGGTGAAGACCACCTTCAAGGAGAAACTGGCCGAGAAAGGTATCATCTTCTGCTCCATCGGCGAAGCTGTCAAGACACACGGCGACCTGGTGCGTCAGTATTTAGGCACGGTGGTACCCTATCGCGACAACTTCTTCGCTGCCCTTAACAGCGCCGTATTCAGCGACGGCTCGTTCGTTTACATACCCAAAGGCGTGCGCTGCCCCATGGAACTGAGCAGCTATTTCCGCATCAACGCCCGCAATACGGGACAGTTTGAACGCACGCTCATCGTGGCCGAAGACGATGCCTACGTATCGTATCTCGAAGGTTGCACGGCTCCCATGCGCGACGAGAACCAACTACATGCCGCCATTGTGGAAATCATCGTGAAAGACCGCGCCGAGGTGAAATATTCCACCGTGCAGAACTGGTACCCCGGCGACGAGAACGGCAAGGGCGGCGTGCTGAACCTGGTGACCAAGCGGGGCGAACTGAGAGGGGCAGACTCCAAACTGTCGTGGACACAGGTGGAAACAGGCTCTGCCATCACGTGGAAATATCCCTCGTGCGTGCTCAGAGGCGACCGCTCTCAAGCCGAATTCTACAGCGTGGCCGTAACCAACAACTATCAGGAGGCCGATACCGGCACCAAGATGATACACCTGGGCAGGGACACAAAGTCGACCATCATATCCAAGGGCATCTCAGCCGGTCACAGCCAGAACTCCTACCGCGGACTGGTGAGGGTGGCTCCGCACGCCGACAACGCGCGCAACTACTCCTCGTGCGACTCACTGCTGCTGGGCAGCGAGTGCGGCGCACACACCTTCCCCTACATGGACGTGCAGAATCCCAGTGCCATCGTGGAACACGAGGCTACCACGTCGAAGATAAGCGAAACCCAACTCTTCTACTGCAACCAGCGAGGCATACCCACCGAGCAGGCCGTAGGACTCATCGTGAACGGCTATGCCAAGGAAGTGCTAAACAAGCTCCCCATGGAGTTTGCCGTGGAGGCCCAGAAGTTGCTCAGCGTGTCGCTCGAAGGCACAGTGGGATAGCAACCTTCTCCACGGCAGCCATTACAACCTAATCATCCAAGCAAGAGCAAAAACAGAAAACTATGTTGGAAGTAAAAGACCTGCACGCAATAATAGCAGGCAAAGAAATACTGAAAGGCATCAACCTCACCATACGCGACGGCGAGACACATGCCATCATGGGGCCTAACGGGTCGGGCAAAAGCACACTGAGTGCCGTGCTGGTGGGGAACCCCCTCTATGAGGTAACCCAGGGAGAGGCCACCTACAACGGTCGCGACCTGCTGGCCATGAAGCCTGAAGACAGGGCGCACGAAGGGATATTCCTCTCCTTCCAGTATCCAGTGGAGATACCCGGCGTGTCGATGAACAACTTCATGCGGGCTGCCATCAACGAGAAACGCAAATATGAGGGCAAGGAACCGCTCAATGCGGCCGACTTCCTGAAAATGATGCGCGAGAAGCGCAAGATAGTGGAACTTGACGCCAAGCTCTCCAACCGCTCTGTGAACGAAGGTTTCAGCGGCGGTGAGAAGAAACGCAACGAGATATTCCAGATGGCCATGCTCGAGCCCTCTCTCTCCATCCTCGACGAGACCGACTCCGGCCTCGACGTCGACGCGATGCGTATCGTAGCAGAGGGCGTGAACAAGCTGCGCACCCCCCAGTCGTCGTGCATCGTCATCACACACTACGACCGTCTGCTGGAAATGATACGCCCCGACGTGGTGCATATCCTGTACAAGGGCAGAATCGTGAAGACTGGCGGCCCCGAACTGGCCAAAGAGATACAGGAACGGGGTTACGACTGGATAAAGGCAGAGATAAATGAATAGCGAGAAGCAATACATCCAACTTTTCGAGGAGTGCCGTGAGATGATTGCGTCGCACTCGGCACCCGCACTCAATGCTGTGCGCGAGAAGGCCTTTGCCCATTTCAAGCAGAAAGGATTCCCCTCACGCAAGGTGGAGCGCTACAAATATACCGACATCGACGCACTCTTCGCGAAAGAGGACTACGGGCTGAACCTGAACCGTCTCGACATACCCGTCAATCCCTACGATGCCTTCAAGTGCGACGTGCCCAACCTGAGCACATCGCTCTATTTCATGGTGAACGACAGTTTCCATGAAAAGTACCAACCCAAGAGCATACTGCCCGAGGGCGTGATTGTGGGCTCACTGCGCAAGGAGGCGGAGAAGAATCCCGCACTCATAGAGAAATGCTATGCCCGACTTGCCATGACCGACGACGACGGCATTACGGCGCTGAACACGATGCTGGCACAAGACGGCCTGTTCGTCTACGTGCCGGCCCACACAAAAGTGGACCGCACCATACAAGTAATCAACATTATGCGCTCCGACGTTGACCTGATGGCCAACCGGCGTATGCTGATTGTGCTGGAAGACCATGCCGAAGCCTGCCTGCTCTTTTGCGACCACACTGCCGACGACCGTCAGTTCCTCACCACGCAGGTAGTAGAGGCTTTTGTGGGCAAAGGCGCACACTTGGACCTTTACCAGATGGAAGAAACGCACGCACGCAACGTGGTAGTGGGCAACACCTACATTGAGCAGGAAGCCGACAGCCACGTGAACCATTTCACCGTCACGCTCCACAACGGCACCACACGCACCCGCACCGACCTGTCGCTGAAAGGCGAGGGCGCCTCGTGCGAAGTCTGCGGCTTCGTGGTGGCCGACAAACAGCAGCGAGTGGACCACAACACCCTCATCGACCATCAAGCCGCCCACTGCACCAGCAAGGAACTCTACAAATATGTGCTCGACGGCCATTCCACGGGAGCCTTTGCCGGCAAGGTGCTGGTCAGGCCCAATGCGCAGCAGACCAGTTCTGAAGAGACCAACCAGAACCTGTGCGTGACACCGACAGCCCACATGTACACCCAGCCTATGCTGGAAATCTATGCCGACGACGTGAAGTGCTCGCACGGCAGCACGGTGGGACAGATGAACGAAGCAGCCCTCTTCTATATGCGGCAGAGAGGCATCGGCTTGGAGGAGGCTCGCCTGCTCTTAGAGGTGGCCTTCATCAATGAAGTGATTGAGCGCATACGCCTCACACAACTGCGCGACCGCCTTCACTATCTCGTGGATAAACGGTTCCGCGGCGAGCTCAGCAAGTGCGAGGGCTGCCGGCTCTGCAAGTAAGTACAACCCATAACACCGACTTCCCATGTACGATATATCTGCCATACGCGCCGACTTCCCCATCCTCTCGCGAGAGGTGTACAACCATCCGCTGGTGTATCTCGACAATGCCGCCACCACACAGAAACCGCTCTGTGTGCTCGATGCCATGCGCGAGGAATACCTCAACGTGAATGCCAACGTGCACCGCGGCGTGCACTACCTGTCGCAACAAGCCACCGACCTGCACGAGGAGGCCCGCGAGAAGGTACGGCAGTTTATCAATGCCGGCAAGACGGAGGAAATCGTCTTCACACGCGGCACCACGGAGTCGATTAACCTGATAGCCAGTTCCTTTAGCGATGCCTTCATGCGTGAGGGCGACGAGGTGATAGTATCGGTGATGGAACATCATTCCAATATCGTGCCCTGGCAACTGCAGGCGGCCAAGAAGGGTATAAGCATCAGGGTGATACCCATGCACGAGAACGGCGAACTTGACATGGAAGCCTATTGCAACTTGTTCAACGAGCGCACACGCATAGTGAGCGTGGCACACGTGAGCAACGTGCTCGGCACCGTGAACCCCGTGAAAGAGATCGTGAAGATAGCTCACAGCCATGACGTGCCTGTACTCATAGACGGTGCCCAAAGCGCCCCACATTTCAAGGTGGACGTGCGCGACATCGACTGCGACTTCTTCGCCCTCAGCGGCCACAAGATGTACGGTCCCACCGGCATCGGCGTGCTCTACGGCAAAGAAGAATGGTTCGACAAACTCCCTCCCTACCAAGGCGGCGGCGAGATGATAGAGAGCGTTAGCTTCGAGAAGACCGTCTTTGAGCGGCCACCCCTGAAATTCGAAGCCGGCACCCCCGACTATGTGGCCACCCACGGCCTGGCCACTGCCATCGAATACCTCACACGCATCGGCATGGACCGCGTGGCGGCCCACGAAGCCGACCTCACCGCCTACTGCATGCATCAGATGCAAAGCATCGACGGCATGAGGCTGATAGGCACCGCCCCTCGCAAAGATGCCGTGGTGAGTTTTCTCGTAGGCGACATCCACCACTTAGACATGGGCACCCTGCTCGACCGTTTAGGAATAGCCGTACGCACCGGCCACCACTGCGCTCAGCCACTGATGGACCGCCTCGGCATCGCCGGAACGGTTAGAGCCTCGTTCGCCCTCTACAACACCCGCGAAGAAATCGACCTCCTCGTGGAAGGCATCAAACGGATAAGCAAAATGTTCTGACCCCATGCTCAAGAGCCACTACTACGACTGCAAGACGGAAGCTGGCTGCGACGAGGCCGGTCGCGGCTGTCTGGCCGGGAGCGTATATGCCGCCGCGGTAATACTGCCGCCCGACTACACCAATGAGGAACTGAACGACTCAAAAAAGCTGACAGAGAAGAAACGATACGCCCTTCGCGACATCATCATGCGCGACGCCGTGGCATGGGCAGTGGGCATCGTCACTCCAGAGGAAATTGACAAGATAAACATCCTCAACGCCAGCATCCTGGCCATGCACCGGGCACTCGACCAACTGTCTGTTCGCCCCGAAGCCGTCATCGTAGACGGCAACCGCTTCAAGTCCTATCATGGGCTGCCCCACACCACGATTGTGAAAGGCGACGGCAAATATTTGTCGATAGCAGCCGCCAGCATCCTGGCCAAGACTTTCAGAGACGACTACATGAACGCGCTCGCACAAGAATACCCCCGATACGGCTGGAGCGAGAACAAAGGATACCCCACACGCCAACACCGCGAAGCCATACGCGAGTGGGGAGCCACCCCCTACCACCGTAAGTCGTTCAATCTTCTGGGCGACCTGCGCCAACTTACATTCCAATTCGACGAATAACCACAAACACCCGCGGCCAACCCGCGCGGCCAAGCACCATCATGAACGAAGCAGACAAGCATATCCCATTGCCACCTCCTCAAAAAGGACAGAGAGGACTCCACTCCCAGAGTCTGGACTTGATGCGTTTCCCGCTGGCCGTCGTGGTGCTCACCGTACACGTGTCCCTCACCGAACACGTGTCCAGCCATTCGCTCAACCTTCAAACGAATTTTTTCAAGGACATCTGCGAAGTGTTCCTCCACAACCAGAGTGTGCCCATCTACTATTTTATTGCCGGCTACGTGTTCTTCTTCGGGATGGAGATGAAACCGGCTCAATATGCCCGCAAACTGCGCAACAGGGTGAAGTCGCTGCTTATTCCCTACCTCATCTGGAACCTGATAGCCATCCTCATCGTGGCTGGCAAGTCGCTCGTCAGGGGCGGAGAAGGCTTCTATCCTACCGCAGCCAACCTGCTCTCATGCTTCTGGATGTACGACGGGCAACTGGAGGGGCGTCCCGTCACTGCCCCCGTCTATCCTATCGACCTGCCGCTATGGTTTGTAAGAGACCTGATGATAGTGGTAGTGCTCACCCCCTTGCTCTACTGGGCGATGCGACATCTGCGGCACTTCTGGGTGTGGATGCTGGGCATCGTATGGCTCTTGCGCTGGCAGGCTGCCGACCCCCATGCCCCACAGCTCATTACCGCCTTCTTCTTCTTCTCATGGGGCGGATACATGAGCATCTACAAGAAAGACATGATCAAGGAGTTTGGCCGCATGCGCACGGCTTCTTTTATCGTTTATCCTCTGCTGGGCGTGTTTTGCTGGATATGCGCATCCTGGCAGCCCGAATGGTTCAACCATTTAAAAGACCTCTACGTGCTCACCGGTCTGTGCGCCGCCTACAACTTCTCGGCTCTGCTTCTCACCCACAAAGTGCTTAAGGTGAGCACATTCCTCTCTTCTGCCAGTTTCTTCATCTATGTCTCACACTTTCTAATTGTGGCACCCTGCATGAAAATCGTCTTCGGCCTGATGCAACCGCAAAACGTTTTTACCATTACGGTATCCTATCTGCTGAGCATAGCATTCATCACCGGACTCCTACTGGCGGCATTCTGGCTGATGCAACGTTACACCCCGAGCGTGCTGCGTGTGGCAGCGGGTAGAAGATAGAAGAAGAGAAGTTTTTTTAAAAATAATTCGTAAATTAAAAGAAATTACCTATCTTTGCACAACAGGAAAGCCCTTGCTCTCTGAGTGAGGGCAAATGTTCCGCGTATGTTGCTGGACATCAGCGCAAAAGCATGAGCATATCTTTAAGAATTTCAATTGTCTGCACACCGTCTTCATACATGCGGTGACCCCAAATTGTGTATATGAACGTAACCACTGAAAACGCTCAAGAGTCCTTATTTTGGTATCCCATGCGTGTGACCTACGGCAGGGAGATGCGCATGAAAGCCTATCTTGACGAACTGGGTGTGGAGAACTTCCTCCCGCTTCAGTATCAGACAGTGGTACGCAACGACATTCGTAGCCGCAAACTGTTACCGGCCATACGCAACCTGATTTTCATACATGCCAGCAAACAGGTTATCACACGTCTCAAGCACGAATACACGCGAATAGAACCCCTTCGCTACATGACACGCACACTGCGCAGCGAGAACGGCCGGAAAGAGATACTGGTGGTGCCCGATGCACAGATGGAGAACTTTATGAAAGTGGCAACCGTTCAAGACGAGAGTGTGCTTTACCTGCAGCCCAGCAACTACCTGAACAAGGTGGGCAAGAAAGTACGCATCATCGACGGGCCGTTCACCGGTGTGGAGGGCAAGATACTCAGAATAAACAAGAACAAGAAGGTAGTGGTAGAACTGGAGGGCATCGTATCGGTGGCCGTGGCTTTTGTGCCCTCACAGTTTATGATTGAACGCCAGGACGAAGAAGAGAAACACTGACACAGCATGCGCCCCACCGTTTCAGTCATCGTACCCACCTACCAGGCGAGCCAATCGCTGCAGACATGTCTTGACTCACTGCTCGCCCAAACCCTGACAGACATAGAAATAGTCGTGGTGGACGACGGCAGTACCGACGACACCCCCGACGTATTGAAGGCTTATGCACAAAAAGACCCGCGGATAGTGACCATCCGACAGGACAATGGTGGTGTAAGCAGCGCCCGCAACACCGGACTGGCGAAAGCCCGCGGACAGTGGATCGCTTTTGTAGACAGCGATGATGAAGCCGACAAGGAATACCTTGCCAGGCTCTTGCCGAAAGAAGCCGACACCGACTTTGTAGTGGGGGGATATACAGAGCACAGAAACGGGATTGTTTCCTCCAGACAGCCCTCGGCTTCCCAAGTCCTGTGGCTTCGCGACGCTGCCGCCACGATAGTGGAATTGGAGAGGGATTACTTTCTGAACACCCCTTGGGCCAAACTGTTCAAGAAGGCCCTTGTCGACCGTCACGGTCTGACCTTCAACCCCTCCTATTGCTACGGCGAGGACAAGTTGTTCGTATACCTCTACCTTGCACACTGCATCCGCATGGAAGTGTCAGGTGGCACAGGCTACCACTACTACAACCAGCCAGACAGTCTGTCGAGAAAGGTCTATCCACCCCAAATAATCTGGGACTGGAATGAAGACATGCTCAATGCGATGGCCACGGTAGGCAAGACCTTCAATTGGCCGCAATCGGTAATCGACGACATGACGGGCCGCTCGTTCACCTACTTCACCCTCTACATGGCCAACAGCATCTACCGTCAGCCCATACCGGGCAAGGAACGCCTACGCATGCTGAGGGCGGTGTACGGACGTCGTCGCGGCAAGGCTCCATTCGACCTTTCGTGGTGCAAAGGAAAGATACAGAGACTGGCAGCCATATTATACAAGATAAACTCCCCATATCTCTCACACATCGTGTATACAATGATGTGCAAGGGAGGTGGTAAAGGCATGATGAGATGAAATACATATTCATTCTTTTAATTCTGCTGTTCGCAGTAGCCATAATAAGATATTCGGGAATAAAGCGGTTCGTCATTTACCTGACAGCCATCATCCTGTTCCCGTTCTCTATTGCGGTCTTAAACAGTCCACGCATCTCCAGCAACGAGGTGGTTGCGCTGGCATTCTTCATCTCAGTGGTCATCAGGCCCAAGGAGGCGGCAGAGGCTATCCGCAAGTGCCCCTGGTACCTGTGGGTAAGTCTGTTGTTGGTTTATCTGGGCCATCTCATGACGGCCGTGATGGACCATCGTCTGGCCCTGGGCAGCGCCATGCTGAAAGCCCACACCCATTTCTTCGACTCCTTTTTGCTGCTCGCAGTGGGTTATTTCTCACTCCGCCATAACGTGTCGCTCTACCATCTGAGGAGATACCTCCTCTGGGCCGGCATACTGGTTGCTGGTTACGGCATCCTGACCGCAGTGGCAGGCACCGACCCCTATACGATGCTGATAGAGCGCACCTTCAACGTAACGAGCGATTTTAACCCGTTGAGAGGAGCAGGGCGTACACGTGCTTGTTCCTTCCTCTTCAACTCACACGCCTACGGATTCTTCTGCGCCGCCTGTTTTGTCACGCTCTTTCTTTTCTACAGAAGGAACCTGCTGCGCAGGCCGCTACCGCTGGCTGCCCTCGCCCTGCTGTTCGTGGGCACGGCCATTTCCGGCAGCCGGTCGTCGCTGTTGGCCTTAGCGCTCTGCGCCGTCTTCATCGGGTTGGTAACCTTCAGCGGCGTACAGCGAATGAAGGCCTTTGCCGCCATCCTCATGCTCACCGTCGCCGTATTGGTGACTCCCTTCCTCAGGGAACGCATAGAGCCCATTGTCGACGTGTTCCGCACGGGCGAGGTAAAGACGGCCGGCAGTAACATCGAGTTACGCAAGAACCAGCTCGACATTGCCCTTATCTTTCACAGGAAGAGCCCGTTATGGGGCAACGGCTATGACTATTACAGCGAGGTGCTCGTGCCCGACCAGAAACTCATCGGCAACGAAGGTCTTGCCGGAGCCGAGAGTTACCTCTTCCTGCTACTCATCGAAGACGGCACCGTACAAATCGTACTCATCTCTGCCTTCATGCTTATCATGGCCATCTATTTCATATGCCATCTGCGGGGGCATCCCATCTATGCCACCTGGGGCCTCTCGTTGCTGGGACTGATGGTATTTGTGGCCCTGGCCTCGGGAATGTCAATCAACTGGAAATATTCGCTCCCGCTGATAGGATTGGCGTTGAAGACGATTATTAACTGCCAAAGGCAAAAAACCGCCATCACCTCATGAACATACTGCTGATGGCCACCTTCTCGTATGCCGGCATGGGACCTTATGTCTGCAAGGTTTTCAACGAGTTTACCGATGACAATGTGTATGGTTTCTTCATCGACGACCAGTCGGGTTACTATGAGAAAAACATCGATCCGGCACGCAAGGACCATATCAAGATAGTGAGGCACAACAGTACCAAGCTGAACAAGCTGCTGCTGCTCATCGACACCCCGTGCTATATCAAGAAGGCCTTCAGAAAATTTTGCCGTGAAAAGCAAATCGATGTGGTGCATGTGCTGGCCAGCGGTGCCCTTCACTACCGAATGATAGGAGAGATGGGGAGCAAGGCGCGTCTGCTGCAGACGGTGCACGACCTTGAGCCGCATGAGGCCAAGAAGGCCTGGCACAAGATGCTGAGGCAGTATATCATCTACAAAAAGCTGGGTCGTCTGTACAGTCAGGCGCCCTGTCTCGTCACCAACAGCCATGAGCAGTATGCGACACTTTCCCAGCGCTATCCTACGAAGGAGATATACTACCATTCCTTCCCCAGTCTGGTGACAAAAGAGGTGGCCGCCGGCACGATGAAAGTGCCAGAGACAGAGGATGTCGACAAATACATCTTGTTCTTCGGCAGGATAGAGAAGTACAAGGGTATCGACCTGCTCTGCGATGCCTTCACGAGCAACGCCTACCTGCTGTCACATTACAAGTTGGTGATTGCGGGCACGGGCGACAGATATTACAGTCCCGACCCGACTTATGCCGACCGCATCATCGACATTAGCCGCTACATCGACGACCGTGAGATTTCCGACCTATACCGCCGCGCATCGTGCGTGGTATATCCCTACATATCAGCCACACAATCAGGTGTGATGTCGTTGTCGTGCTACTTTCAGACACCGTCGCTCGTTTCCGACGTTCCCTTCTTCGCCGGACAAGTGCGCGAGGCGCCCATTGCCGAGATATTCGTAAATGGCGACGTACACTCTCTAAGTGAGAAACTTGAGAAAGTGGTGCGCCAAGACAACAGTGCGATGAAAGCCGCCCAGGAAGTATACTACGACCAAGCGTACAAAGATGGCCAAATCAGACAACAACTTCTCGACATCTATGGCATCAAGCATTAAGACAGACATTCGAGCCAACAGGGGCAACAAGCTATCGCTGCTGCTCGTCCTGTCATTCAGGATGAGTCATTATTTCACCTGCAGCCGAAGTCTGCGAATCATAGGATTCCCCGTCAGGCTATACTATAAGATACTGTCGGAGTGGATATTCCGTATCCAGCTCAAGGATGTCACTACGATAGGGGGTGGTTTCCAGATTTTCCATGGCGGTTTCGGCACGGTGATAGGCCCCAAGGTGGTGATAGGCAACAACGTGAAGATAAGGCACCACACGACCATCGGCGGCAAGGGTTTCGACGGCAAAGGTCCCCGTCCTGTCATTGGCAACAACGTGTCGATTGGTCCCGGATGCATCATCCTGGGCGGAATACACATCGGCGACAATGCCTGTATAGGCGCCGGCTCGGTAGTCGTGAAAGACGTGGAGGCCAATGAAGTGGTGGCCGGCAACCCTGCCCGTCACATACGATACACACAAGCTGAACAAAACTGAACATAGCACAGCGGATGAGTGACAAGAGAATAACCAGTTTTGCCTGGAACTTTCTGGAGAACATCGCCACGCAAGGCATACAGTTTTTCGTAGGCATCTTGATGGCCCGCCTCCTCACCCCGAAGGACTATGGCCTGATTGGCATTCTCATGGTGTTTATCACCATCTCTACCGTAATAATGGATGCCGGATTCTTCAAGGCCGTGATGCAGAAGAGCAACCGTACGGACGATGATTTCTGCACGGTGTTCTTTTTCAACGTCACAACGGCCCTGGTTTTCTTCGTTGTGCTATGCCTCTGTGCACCGCTGATAGCCGATTTTTACAACGAGCCCATTCTGAGTCCTCTCACCAAAGTGGTGGCCCTGCAGCTGGTCATCAATTCGGCTATATTGGTGCAGCGTGCAAAGTTCAGCATTGCGATGGACTTCCGCACACAGGCACACATCACGATTGTGGCAGCCCTTATTCAGGGAGCCACCGGCGTCACCATGGCTTTCTGCGGCTTCGGTGTATGGTCTATTGCCTGGTCGGGGGTAGTGGGCGCGCTGGTCAACTGCATACTGATGTGGTATTACGGCAAGTGGCGTCCAAGGTGGAGATTCTCCCACAGTTCGTTCAAGGAGATGTTCACATTCGGCTCCAAACTGCTGGCATCATCGCTTATCGACGTGACCTGGAAGAACATTTACCCCTTGATTATCGGCAAAATGTTCTCTCCCATAGAACTGGGGTACTTCAGTCGTGCCAGCCATTACGTGAAGCTTCCCTCTACCACGTTTTCCGGCGTGATAGACCGTGTGACCTTTCCCTTGCTGTGCAAGGTAAAAGAAGATAATGAGACCCTTAACCGGCAGTTCTGCATACTGTTCAAACTGTCCGCATTCATATTCTTCCCTTTGATGGCAGGATTCGCGGTACTGGCCAAACCGCTAATCATCCTCATGATTACGGCGAAGTGGGCACCCTGCATCATTTACCTTCAGATACTGTGCTGCGGCTTTGTGCTGTATCCGATACATGCATTGAACATGAACCTGCTGCAGGTGAAAGGGCTCTCCGAACTGTTCCTTCGCTTGGAACTCATCAAGAAGGTGATCGACGTCATCGCGCTGCTCATCACGGTAACAATGGGAGTGAAAGAGATGTGCATAGGTTTGGCAGTGACTTCCTACATTTCGTGGGGTATCAATGCCTACTATTCAGGCAAGATTATCCATATCGGACTATGGAACCAAATAGTGCTTGTGGCACCCACCGCACTCTACACATTCCTGATGTGCTGCTGCATAGAGGGCGTGAAACAGTTGAGCGACTCGTACTTCGTCCAACTATTTGGCGGCTTTGCTGTGGGTGTGGCAGCCTTCTACCTGATATGCCGGTTGTTCAAATCAAATGAACTGACCTTCATGCTGGAGAAAGTCAAGGGGCAAATCGGAAAATCTTCCAGAAACCAGCAAAAGGACTAAAAATGAATCAACCACTATTAAGTGTGAGTCTTATCACATACAATCAGGCCAAGTTCATCCGCCAGTGCTTGGACGGAATCGTGACACAGCAGACATCCTTCCCCATGGAAGTGCTGATTCACGACGATGCCTCGACCGACGGCACTCAAGAGATTATCAAAGAATACGCCGAAAAATACCCTCGTCTGATAAGCCCCATACTACAAAAAGAGAATCAGTACTCAAAAGGTGTCAAGATTGACATGGAGTACAACTACAAAAGAGCCCGCGGCAAATACATTGCCACTTGTGAGGGCGATGACTTCTGGACCGACCCCCACAAACTGCAGCGTCAGGTTGACATACTGGAACGCCATGCCGACTACTCACTGTGCTGCCATGCCTGTTCCGTGCTTGAGGAGGAAACCAAGAAACTGGAACAGCCCCCGCAATTGTGCGGACAGGCAAAAGGAATGGAGTTCGACTACAGCAAGAAGCTTGAACTGGGATGGTTTTTCCACACGCTCTCCGTGGTATTCAGGCGAGAGATGCTCGACCCCAACCAGTGGCACATGTTCCACTATTACCGCGACGTACATCAGTTCTACTACTTGCTGAAACAAGGCAAGGGTTACTATATAGACCAGGTAATGGGCACCTATCGCACACATGCCGGCGGCGTGTACCGTGGCATGAGCCGTGAGCTACAGATACATACCGACCTTCAGGTGTTTAACGAACTCTATGCGAAGGAGAAAGACCCATTCTTGAAGGAAGAGATGGAAACACAGCTGGAAGAACTGGCATTTCTCTGTCTGAGACACCATAAATTTGGCTCATTCTTCGGATATGCCCAGACACTGCGTCCCCGCCCCACTCCAAGCATGTATCTCTCAACGGCGAAACACATTGCCACCTACTACATGAAGAAAATGACAAGAACCAATGAACATTAATACAAATAAAACCATAAAAAAATGAGAATCAAGTTATTACCTGCACTGTTCGTCTGCATCGCACTCCTGTGCTCTTGCAGTTCTGAAAACATCGCCTATTTGGAAAATTACAATGGGCAGAACCCCGACATCACAAGCAATTTCGATGCTCGTATCAAAGTGAAAGACCTGCTCACCATCAGTGTGACCTGCTCACAACCAGAGATTGCATCTCCGTTCAACCTCACCGTGTCGAATCCCACCACAAACCGCATCGGTTCGAGCTACACCGTCACACAGCCTACCCTGCTGCCCTATCAGGTAGACAATGACGGCTACATCAAATTCCCTGTCATCGGCAAAATGAAGGTGCTCAACATGACAAAGAACGAAGTGGAGCAACTCATCACCAACCGTCTGGCCGACTATATCAAGAATGAGATTCCCACCGTGACGATGAGTTGGCTCAACTACAAATATTCCGTACTGGGAGAAGTGAACCGCCCCAACCAGTATACATCGGAAGCCGGCAAGGTGAATATCTTCGAAGCACTGTCGGCCGCAGGCGACATGACCATCTACGGTCGTCGTGACAATGTGAAGCTGATACGCGAGGGTAACGACGGCAAACGCAACATCGTGGAGCTCGACCTTACCCAAAGCGACATCATCTCTTCGCCCTACTACTATCTGCAGCAGAACGACATTGTTTATGTAGAGCCCAACAAGGCACGAGCCAAGAGTTCCAACATCAGCTCTGCTACCACCATCTGGCTTTCTGTTACCTCTATCTTGCTTTCTGCTGCCGCATTGGTCGTAAACATCACCGATTAAACCCTTCTCGTCATGAAAGATATAGAAATGGATTTCTTAGATGAAAGGCAATCGCATCTTGACTTAAGAGGCTGGTTGCTTAAGTACTGGTCATACAAGGTGCCTATTGCCATCATTTGCGGCACATGTCTCCTTATAGCAGCCATCTACTCACTGGTAACCCCCTCCACCTATAAAGTGAAGGCTACCATTACCATCAACGACTCTCAACGCGGCGGTGCGAAGAACAGCGGTCTCTCGCAAGACAACATGTTCACCACGGCGAACGATTGGATAAACACTGAGAACGAGATTGAGAAACTCAAATCGCCCTCTCTTGTAGAAAAAGTGGTGATGAGGATGAAACTATACACCGTCTATACCACTGGCGGAAGCCTGCGCAGCAAACAACTCTATGAAGACATCCCCGTGACGGTAGACATCAATGAGACAAGCCTTGAAAAGCTTACGTCGCCCATCACCATGGACTTAGAAGTAAATGCCACCAACAACATCGGTGTACACATCAAGACCACCTATCAGGGTGAATCATGGGAGAAGGAAACCGCCATAAATAAGTTCCCTCAAATCGTGAACACACCTGCAGGCGACTTGGAGTTTCTGGGCAACATGGATGCATTCCGTCGCTTTGACGAAAAACTGCACATTACCATCATGAATCCCTCTGACAAGGCACGCCAGTGTGTGACGCAGCTCACTGCCATGAACACCTCTCGCAGCACCTCGATTGTGAACCTGGAATACAACAGCCGAAACAGAGCCATGGGTCTTGAGTTCCTCTCTGAACTTGTGAGATGCTACAACATCGAATCAAATGCCGACAAGAACCGGATTGCCATGCGCACCTCCGACTTCCTGAAGGACCGTATTGACATCATCAGCAAAGAACTGAACGCCACCGACAACCAGTTGCAGGACTATAAGCGCGGTGCCGGCGTAACCAATATGTACGACGACACGAAGACCAGCCTGGAAGAAGAGGCACGCTACGGCAGGGAAGCCCTCGATGCCGAGACCCAAATGACGCGTATCAGCTCGCTGAGCGACTACATCCACAAGCCTGAGAACATTGGCAGCCCGATACCTGGTGCCACAGGCCTCACCGACCCCAACCTGGCAAGCACCATCAACAGCTACAACCAGCTTGTGGCAGAATATCAGCGTCTGGCCACCAGTTCTTCTGAGAACAACCCTGTGTTGAGGAACCTCAAAAACCAGATGGAAGCCAGTTTCAAGGGTGTGGAAATAGCCCTGAAGAATGCCTACGACCAAGCCGCCATTGCCAAGAACAAACTCAGCGGCAAGGCCGGCCAGTACAATCAGCGCATCTCCAAGACTCCCGTCGACGAGCGCATCATGACGAACATCACTCGCCAGCAAGACACGAAGTCGAGCATCTATCTCGACCTTCTCCAGAAGATGGAGGCAACAGCCATGGCACTCGATGCAATCACCGAAGACGCCAAGATTATAAACAAGCCCTACTCTGCCCAATGGCCCACATCGCCCAAGAAGAAAGTGATTTTTGGTGTCGCATTGCTCATCGGTCTTCTGCTCTCACTGCTGTGGGTGTTCTTCAAGGAGCAACTCTCAAAAAAGATTGCCGACACCCACACGATGCGAAACATGCTTGGCTCCGCCTTCCCCATCGTTTCGATGCGTACCGACCGAAAGCTCTCTGAGAATCAGAAATTCGGCAACATGCGCACCATCGTACGTTCTATCCTGAACCGCAGTCAAGGCAACACGGTACTGGTAACCTCCTACAACCAAGGCGACGGCAAGAGCCTTGTGGCCACAGCCATTGCAGAGAACTACGCCAAGACCGGGGCTAAGACCCTGCTGATGGCAGTAAGGACGGCTACAAGCGAGGAGGAGCGCCGCAACATCAACTTCTATCTTGAACCCTCAGAAAGGCACATGGCCGAAGAACTTACATGGCAGTCGGAGCGTTTGGAGAACATGTGGACACTACCCCTCACCCTGAGCAACGACGACTTGGTGGCCTTTGTTTGCGACAAACGCCTCGATGGTGTGATGGAGCAATTGAAAGGCAAGTTCGAGAAGGTGGTTATTGACACCGTGGCCATGAAAGATGTGCCCGACAGCATGATTCTGGGCAAGTTTGCCGACGTGGCCGTGATGGTGATGAAACCAGGCAACACCGACAAACGTGCCGTTGAGGTACTGAACAATGCCAAGGAGAACAACCTGCTGCCCTACACGTTGGTGGTAATCAACGAACAATTCTAAGTTCAGACCGGTTCGCCACACTGAAATCAAAGGATGAAGAAATACACCACAGGGAATGAGCTGATAAGAATAGCCGTCACCATAGGCGACTTTGCCATTCTCATCGTGCTTCTGATAGTCTTTGCAAAATTCTTGCCCGACCTACTGCCCCCGTTTTTCAGGAAAGAGCCAAAGATCGTCTTCATTATGGCCATCTTGTCGATGTTCGTGGCCCAGATGTTTGTGGGCACTATCATCCACAAGCGCCGTACAAGTTTCGAAGAACTGTTCTCCTGCGTACTCAGGTTGTGCATCTTACACATAGCACTCATGATGTTCATTCTACGTCTGCTGTGCGACGGGGGAGGGTTCTTCAAGTACGGCATGACATTCGGACTAACGGAGATTCTGCTCATACTGCTCTCACGACTGGCGGAAAGACACATGATAGCCAGGTTCCGCCTGGCCGGCAAGAACACCCGCAGCATCATCTTCATAGGCAACGACCCTTCGTTGTCTGAGCTTTACCACAAGCTCATGTCCGACTCATCGACAGGCTACAAGGTACGCGGCTATTATGCCGATGAAGCCATAGCCGACCGTCCTGACGAGATACCTTTTCTCGGCAACATAGACGACTTGAACACCATGATGGCGAGTTACTCTCTCACCGCAAAAGAGGTAGACACCACCCACAAGAAACGCCGGCTGCGCGAGCTCAACATTTCCCCTCTCGACGAGGTATTCTGCAGTCTGTCGCACAGTGACTACGATGAGATTGTGAAGATAATGAAATTCTGTTCCCAGAATGTGGTACATTTCTACTATGTACCGCGCACCTTCGGCAACTATCAGTTAAATCTTCGTCCGGAACGCCTTGGCGACAGCATCGTCTTCACCAATTACTACGAACCGCTGTCGCGTCCGCTCAGCAAGGCTGCCAAGCGTGCGTTCGACATCCTGTTCAGCAGCATTGCCTGCCTCCTGCTCCTCCCCATCACCCCCTTCATCATCTGGAAGATAAAGAAGGAGAGTCCGGGTCCCGGCTTTTTCAGGCAAGACCGTACGGGACTGAACGGCAAGACTTTTGTATGCTACAAGTTCCGGTCGATGCACGTGAACAAGGATGCGGACATCGTGCAGGCCACGATGGACGACCCGCGCAAGTTCCCCTTCGGCGACTTCATCCGCCGCAATAACATCGATGAACTTCCTCAGTTCTACAATGTGTTAAAGGGTGACATGAGCGTTGTGGGACCCCGTCCGCACATGCTGAAGCATACAGAAGAGTATGGCCGCATCATCGACCAGTATATGGTACGACATTTCAGCCGTCCCGGCATCACCGGCTATGCCCAAATTAATGGATACAGGGGGGAGACCAAAGATGTGAGTGAGATGGAGGAGCGCATCAAGAAAGACATCTGGTATATTGAGCATTGGACCTTCTGGCTTGACATCAAGATTATCTTCAAGACCTTTGTCTCCTTCTTCCGCCACGACGAGAGAGCCTACTGATGAGCCACCGACAACGTATTTATTCCTTCAATGCCACCCTGTTCAAGATGACAGGTGTGCAAAAGGTGTTGCTTGACATTCACCATGCCATACGCGACGACTATGAGGCATACGTGGTGGGCACGATTCCTTTTGAGCGGATACATAAGAACCTGAGCATCAGCCAGTCGGAATACAGACGTCTACGCAATCCTTTCATGTTCTACCACTCCATTGTGATTGTTCATGAGCGGAAATACCTGTTGATGTTCTGGCTGCTCAACCTCCTGCTTTTGCAACGCATTAAGATTGTGTACATCCATCACAACATCTTCCATAACCTGCGCCGCCTCACCATCATGCCTAAAACGGTGGTATCGATATCCGACCGCTGTACAGAGAACCTGACCGGCTACTTCAAGGTTCCACTGTCACACATACACAAGATACACAACTGCGTGGCCGATTTGCATCCGCCCGTACACAAAGAACCCACCCCCGGCCAACTCACCCTGCTCTACCCTGCCCGCATCAATGAAGTGAAACGGCAGCCTGAAATAGTGCAAAAGCTGAAAGGAAGGTTAGACAGCCACATCAAGATATTCTTTGCTGGCGACGGACCCCTGTTGGAGCAACTGATAGAGGTCACGGCAGGCAGCAACCAATTTATCGCCATGGGCTATGTGAGCGACATACCCTCTCTGATGCAGAAATGCGACTACACCCTCCTTTTCTCCAAACACGAGGGACTGCCTATCACGCTTATCGAGTCGGCCATGTGCGGTATGCCCATTGTATGCAACGATGTGGGAGGCAATACAGAGATTGCCATAGAAGGCCGAAATGCCATTGTAGTGGACGATTGGGAAGACCTTGTGACTACCCTCAACAGTTTGGCGGAAATCAACAACGAACGATACCTCGGGATGTCGGCAGAAAGCAGGCTTATCTACGAAGAGCACTATACCTTCGAGAAGTTCAAGGAAGCCTATCTGCAACTCTTGAAAGACCTGAACTGACATGCGTCCGCCACTGGTAGAGAAAATCATTCAGAGCGATACGCTTTCCACCGAGGAGATACTCGAGCAGGAAGGTCGCATCTACACCTTTCTCAACCCCGTGTCCTATCTGAGTGCCATGAAAGAGCGCACAGTGTTTGAGACTTTCGACGGCATCTTTGCCGACGGGGCGCTTCTCGTAAAGAGCATTCGGCTGCTGTATGGCAAGACGCCCAAGCGCCGCAGTTTCGACATGACATCACTTGCGCCATCCCTCTTCAGCCATGCGGAAAAGAACAGTAAGCGCATTGCAATTGTGGCAAGCAAACAGGAAGAGGTGAAACAGGCGGTGGTCATTCTGAGAGCACAATATCCCAACCTCTACATCACCTATTGGCGCAACGGATACTTCACCTCCGCCAACGAGATGAAAGACGAGGCTCACCACATCACTGACATTGCCCCGGACTATCTCATCGTGGGAATGGGCACCCTGCTGCAGGAGAAGATGCTGCTATACATGAAAGCACAAGGATTTACCGGTATCGCCTTCACCTGCGGAGGGTTCATTCACCAGTTGTGCGGTGGAAAGGACTACTATCCCGAATGGATAGACCGTTACAACCTGCGCTTCCTATACCGTATGTACAAAGAACCACACACACGGAGCCGGTATGCCAAGGCCGCCATTGTGTTCCCGCCTCTCTTCACTGGAGAGAGACTGAGACATCTATTCAAAAAAGTGTAATCTGAATGGGGAAAGGTCCGAAGTTCTCACTCATCGTGCCAGTGTACAACGTGAGCCGTTACCTGCGGCGCTGTCTCGACAGTCTGTCCGTTCAGGATTACGACCACTATGAGGTGATCTGCGTCAACGACGGGAGCACCGACGATAGCGGAGACATTCTCAACGAATATGCCGGCCGCAGTCACTTCAAAGTCATTACCCAAGAAAACAGAGGACTCGGCGGCGCCCGAAACACAGGCTTGGCAGAAGCCACTGGCGACTATATATGGTGCATCGACAGCGACGACTGGATAGCCCCTGATGCCCTGTCACGCATCTGCAAAGCCATCGAAGCGAAACCAGAGGCAGGTGTGGTCATGGTAGACCTCATAAAGACATACGAAGGCGGCAGAAAAGACGTCATGTCAGTGACCCGCGGTTTCAAGCCCGGCGAGGTTCTCACCTGCGAGAGCCTCACACGACACCTGCTTCTGTACGAGGGACTATATGCCGCACAGACCAGAATATTCAGGGCCGACATCCTCAATGGGTTCCGGTTCAGCCAAGGATTCTACGAAGACATCCCGCTCATCACCCTCTTTGCCAAAGACGACTTTCCCGTGATACATCTCCAAGGAGAGATTTACTACTATTTCCAGCGTCCCGGCTCTATCATGCAGACAACCGACAAGCGTATTCTCGATGTGTTCAAGCAGTTCCACATCGTGAACAACCACCTGAAAGACGACCCGCGATACAAAGTCTACTTAGCCCACTTCTTCTACTACTTGTCGGTCATCACCTACCAAAAGAGTATAGAGTCGGGCGACAAAACCCTGATAGCCGAGACAAAGAAATTGTTCAGTGAAGGCCGATATGACCAGGCCAACGTGTGGCAGGTGGCAAGCGAACTCAACCTGAGCATGAAACGCAGGCTGAAATTGGTATATTATTATCTGAGAATGATATGAAACCCGCACTATACATAGGGAGACAATTGCAGTTCTTCCTGCTTAACTATATCACAGCCCATGTACCTATCTACTGCTTCCGAAAGGCTGTATACCGCCTGTCAGGGGCAAAGATAGGTAAGAGAACCATTATCGACATGGGAGCCTACGTGCTCAGCCCAGAACGTCTCAAGATAGGCGCCCATACCCACATCAACCACGACTGTATGCTCAATGCCGAAGGCTACATCACCATTGGCGACAACGTATCGGTGTCACATCATGTACGCATCTGTTCCTCTGGGCACGCCTACGACAGACCCGACTTTAAGCTGCGCCAAGAGCCCATTCGCATAGACAACCATGTTTGGATTGGACTGGGAGCCATCGTGCACTTGGGCGTACACATAGGCGAGGGGGCCGTGGTGGCCTCAGGTGCTGTGGTTACCAAAGACTGCAAGCCTTGGACCGTATACGGCGGTATACCGGCAAAAGAGATAGGCAAACGCGAGATAGGCGAAGTGGCCTACGACTGCACCGCATTCCTACATACACATGGCATACGGAAGCCCTATCTTAGATGAGCAAAACTAGACTATGAAAATAAAAGATATATTCCTTTTCGAACGAATCATGAGCTTTGGAGAGCGACATCCTGTCGTGAAGCCACTCCTTCCCTCTTTCTTCTATCTGAAAAAAAAAACGAAGAAACTCATTAAGAGCAAGAAGTTCTACTTTGAAGTGACCGCAACGGAACATTGCAACCTGCATTGTGCCATGTGTTCCCATTACTCGCCTCTGGCCAACGAGTCGTATATCAACATCCAAGAGATGGAGAGAGACATCAAGCGTTTGAAGGAGTTGTTCGAGGGTTATGAACTCACCTGCTGCATCCTTGGAGGCGAACCGCTGCTGCATCCCGACATTGACAAGATAATGAACATCTGCAGGGAAGCCATGCCCTATGCCCACCTACAGCTATGTACCAACGGCATACTTCTGAAGAAAATGCCTCCTCAGTTCTGGGCATCCCTGCACGACAACGACGTGAAGCTCATCATTTCCTCCTATCCCATTTATCTCGACTACGACTGGATTCTGCAGAAAGCGAAAGAAAGCGGTGTAAACAAGGTGGACCGTGAAAACGCAATTATAACAGGATTTACGAAAAACATCATAAATCGCGAGGTGGGCAACGGCCGTCGCAACAGCATCGTCTGCGATGCCCACCATCGTAGCCACACGCTGTCGCACGGCAAGTTGTACACCTGCCATTGTGCTGCCAACATCCACATTTTCAACCAGCATTTCAACGAGCACTTTCCTGAAGACAACGGTGTAGACATCTACACAGCAGAAAGTGCCAAATCACTGCTATGTCAGATGGGAAAGCCTTGCGCACTTTGTGCCTATTGCCGTCCTGAAAAATATATAGTAAAACCATGGGCACACTCTGCAAAAGACATCTGTGAATGGCTTGATGAATAAGTGGGAAATTCACCATATTAAATAACAATTCTTTAAAAAAAATTAATAACACCTTGTTTTATCATAATATAATTGGAGAAAAAAATGATATGATGTAATTTTGCAAAATATATCTTCTATGTTATAACTTAAGGAATAAAAACCACACATATATGAAAAAATTTTTTGCATCATTCATAGCGATTCTTTTTGTCAATTTGGCCTTTGCAGGTCCTATTGACCAGAATGCCGCATACGAAATTGCCAATGCTTTCATTCAGAAGCATCACCCTTCAGCTTCACTCACACCAGTCTCAGCCAATAGACTGAACCGTAGCATCACAGAAGACAACACCCCCTATTACTATATCTTCAATATAGGGGAGGACAACGGATTTGTCATCGTTTCAAGCAACGAAAATGAGCCGTCCATATTAGGATATGCTGATCAGGGTGCCTTCGACCCCGACAATGTACCCGACGGACTCGCTTTAATGCTCAATATGTACGAAGAGCAACTGCAGTCGGTTGCATCATGCGATGAGGTTAGTGAGGCCACCCATGAGGAGCCCGCTCCCAGACATAGCATATCGCTTGCCCGCAACTATATATGCCCGCTCGACTCATTCTTCTTCTTCTCCACACCTCCCTACAATTATTTCTGCCCCACCGACTCAACTGGCACACATGTGGGTTCGGGCTGCACGGCAGCTGCCATGTCGCAAATAATGGCTTACTGGCAGTATCCCCCAAAGACCACATCTATTCCAGGTTACTCAACAGATTCCTATACTATCGAGGATATCCCATCAAGTCCTATTGACTGGCCGAATATACTCAGGAACTATAGTTTCAGATACTATTACAACACCCCCGATGAGCAAATCGATGCCATAGCCAGCCTGATGTACAAACTGGCTGTTGGTGTGAAGACCGACTTTGGCGGTTCTGGCGGTTCTCTCTTACAGGAAATAATACCTACATTTGTCAACTATTTTGGTTACTCACCCGACATACAGTCAGATTATATAATTGACTTAGGTATGAACAAAACTGAAGACATTATATACAACGAACTTGTCCAACAGCGTCTGGTTCTTATGTACGGAGCACGCATCGCATCCGATCCGAGCCAAGGTGCGCACATGTGGGTAATTGACGGCTATGACCATGACGCCCTCTTTCACATCAATTGGGGATGGAACGGACACATGAACGGTTTCTTCCGTCTTTCTGCCATCAGTCCCTATCACCATGAGATGGTATGGAATTACATGAAAAACATGATTATTTACTATAACATCAAACCCCTTGGCGTAGAGAGTCATGGACTTGACCCGAATTTATACTCTAAACGTGCTTGTACGACAAACGTGAGTGTTTCTTCAACATCACGTACAATTACGACCGTGATATCCAACGCCCTCTCTGAACAATATACATTTGAACAGGGCCTAAATATATATAGCGAGGATGGCCAATTTATAGAGACTTTCGAAGGTGAAACCGTAACATTAGCTCCCGGTGAAACATCTACCTTTACATACAGCCGGAGTTTCCCCACCTATGCTTCAGGAAACTACATACTAAGACCCGTAAGCAGGTTGGCTGGCGAAACAGAATGGCAGGAGAATGATATCGCCAACATCCTCAACGCCTATGTAAGAATGTTTATCTCTGCCAGCAAGACACCCTATTACTATTTGCACCCCGTTGTGCAAGTTAATTCGGTTGAGCGTGAGGAGCATGGTCCCGTCTGTGTTGGAGCACCACAAATATTTAAGATGAATGTGACCAACAACTCAAACCAGAAATTCGGCAGATGGATAAATCTGTATGCTAACGATGCCTTAGTGCAGGTACGTGGCGGACACATTCCAGCCAACTCCACCACCGACCTTTATTTCGGCTATGAGCCTACGGAAGAAGGAAGTGCTCACCTCAACTTCACCTTGGCTCTGCAATCGGGAAGCCGTGCACAGTCAATCGCGAACTATGATTTGGAAGTGGGTCCTGTCATCGAGTATGGCAATCTTTCCATGGATGTGGACATAGACAACCTGAACGCAGATAATGACACACTGATTCACGGCAACACTTTCAGGGCCAAAATCAAGATTACCAACAATGGCACGGTAGACTATCACGACTATGTGAATTTCATTCTGCGATATAACGTGCAGCTTAACACAGCCAAGCCTTTAGTAGACATTCCTGCCGGCGAGTCGGTAACATTGGAATACGAGTTCAATGAACTGGAGCCTAACTGCACCTACCGCTTTACTACATACTACAAGAAGAGAAGCAACGCTGATTTCACTGGCGTATTCAACAAGTGGTACAAATGTTATGCCTTCCCTGGCTACCGATACTGGACTGCCGATGGAAAGGAACATGCAGTGACCGCGTCAAGAACCGATTATATTACACCCGAAGATGCTGTGGCCGTGAGTTTTATGGGCAATACCATGCAGCCCACAAACGTGGTGATGAACAACAACCCCAACACGATATATTATGTGACCGGTCCCTATTATGCCTATCTCAACGATGGCAATGTGGTGAGAGGTCTCATCTCCAATAAGATAACGATCAATGAGGACTATCCTTTCTATGTGCCCTTGGAATTTACAGCCAAAGAGGTTACCTACACACGCAATTTTGCGCATGGATTCGGTATGGACGGCACCAACTGGTCGACCATCACGCTGCCCTTCCAGCCTTACACGGTGACCGATAAGCAAACGGGCAAAGAGATCGACTGGTTCCATACGTCAAACGAAGTGGGCAAAGACTTCTGGATCAGGGAATTCTATGCCGAAGACGGCAACAAGTTGTATTTCAAGGATGCCGAGGAGTTCAAAGCCTATCGTCCGTACATCATTGCAGTACCGGATGACACGTTTGGCGAGGATTTCGACTTGACCAACCGCGACATTGAGTTCAAGGCCGAATTCCAGCTTTTGAAGAAGAGCAAGCCCTCTTTTGCCGAAGCCTACAACTACGAGTTTGAAGGAACGATGATTGGCAAGAGCGGTGAGGGACTGAACTGCTATCTGCTGAATGAAGGTGAAGGCGGCAATGCCTTCTTATACACCGAAGAAGATGTGACATTGGCTCCTTTCCACGCTATGTTCACCAGCGGATGCAAGCCCAACAACAATGCCAACGGTCCGCTCAGAATAGTTCATTTTAAAGACAACGAACAGACGGGCATTGCTCAGAACACGGTTGTTCGCAACACAATTGTCAATGGTGTGTACACCCTCGACGGCAGGAAGATAGCTGTTGGAAACGGCCCTGTTCAAGAGATTCTGCAGACCCTGCCTAAGGGCATCTATATCATCAACGGTCACAAATACGTAAAATAAAACCTTCACAACCACCTTACAAAATCAGACGAGGTCGCTGCTACAGCGACCTCGTCTGCGTTTATGGTGGAAAAGAGTTTTAGGCATTGCCGAAATCAAGTTTCACATAGAAATGACGCTCCCTTTTCTCCAAGGGTGGCGGTTGCATATATGTGAAACCGAACACATTCCGGCAATAGGCATGCGGATCGGCCATGGCAAGGAACTCCTTGTCTTCGAATTTCACAAGGTGAAAAGAAGCGCACACTTCGGCAGGCATCATCTCCCCGCGATAAAACTGTCGCCCAGTGGGCACGGTGACATATTGCCCCACTTTCTTATGACGTGAAACAAAACGGTCGTACATACCGACAAATTTTCGGTGTGAGATGAAGGAGAAACAGAAGCCCACGAATTTCCTTGCCCTGAAATACCATTTCGAGGAAGCCTTAGCCGCCATGTAGGCATTGATTTGCGGATTGGGATAGAGATAATACTGCTGGCAGGTGGTTATCACTCTCCAGCAGTCGCTCACCACCCCATCCATCCACCTGACGGCAGCTGAGTCGGAGACATTCTCCAGCACGAAGATATCAATCCATATCCCCTTGTCGAAAGGCGAGGCCACATCGGGCAGTTCAAGCAGTGTGGTACCTTTCAGGTACACCTTGCCGAAATAGGTCTTCGTATCGCGGCCGCCAAAGTTGGGTGCCTCCATGGTGTATTTGTCGCCCAAGTCGGTCTGGAAGATTTCCTTGAAGTGTTCCCAGTCGCTTCGTGGCATCAGTAGGTCGATGTCGTCATCCCAGGGTATATACCCCTGATGACGCACGGCACCAAGCATGGAACCGCCGAAGAGGGAGTAGTTGATGTGCCTTTTCACACACACCTCATGTATATCCTGCATCATTTTCAGGAGCACGGCCTTCAGTTTTTTCAGGTCATCCTCCTTCACCTCTTGCAGGATGTGGCTCGAATCAGCCAGACTGTTCATCACGTCGCGTGCTTGCCATTTCATCTTTGTGTGTTTTTTCTTATTGTGGTCATATCAGTTTTGTGCAAACAAGAACACAGTACCATTGAACCACCACCTGGCCACACCATAGCGTATGAGCCGCGAAAGGATGGTGATGACGGCATACCTGCCTACGCCCGACTTCCGCACCGCCTGTTGCAGGGTGACACCTTCGGCCGACTCCAACGCTGCCAGCACCTTACGCTCTTTCTCCGCAAAATGCATGCATATACCTTTAGACGAAGCCAAGTCTTTCCACATCCTGAGATGTACGGGTGATGCCACGATATTCTCATCAGCAATACGTATGTAGGCTCTGAGACGCCCTCTCTCATCATGCGCCTTGATGGGTCTTACGGGAGAAGGCTCAACATTCGCTATCACAATATTCCGTCCGCCTGTCACAACGGTGGAAAACTGCACATGCGGCACGGGTGTGCAGAAATCCTCTGCCGCCCGGTACACCATGTAGATTTCCTCTTCCGACTTCACTCCGCAGAGCATGCCATCGTCGCGGACGCCTATCAGCAGGCGTCCGCCATCGGTATTGGCGAAAGCAGAGACAGTGCGTGCCAGTTTGGCCGAGTCGGCAATCTTATACTTGAAATCCTGCCTTTGATGTTCCCCTTCGCCAATCCACGCCATCAGTTGCCGTTCCGTAAGGGGAGAGTCTGTCATGGTGTAGGAGAAAAGGGTCAGAAACTGTTGAGCCAGGCTTTCAGCTCCATAATCAACTCAATATGATACTTGAAGCCTATGCTGCTGCCCCATCCATGTCCGCCGTCGGGATATACATGCAGCGAGGCCGGCACGTCGTGGCGATACAGTTCGGTGTAGTAGTTCACCCCGTTTGCCGGCGGCACCGTCTGGTCGTCATCGCTCAGCACTATCCAAGCCTTGGGGGTATTGCGAGTCACTATCTGATCGGTGCTGTATTTCTTCTCTAAGCGTTTTTGGTTGCCCTTGCCCAGGAAGTTGTCATGCGAGCCTTGATGGGAGAATCCGTTCATCATCGAAATAACCGGATAGAAGAGGATTTGGAAGTCGGGCTTGGCATTGCGATCTGCCGTGTTGGCCACATAAGAAGCGAGGTGTCCTCCAGCCGATGACCCCATGATACCCACATTCTTCTGGTTGACATGCCAACTGGCGGTATTGCGCCGCACCAATCTCACAGCCTCTTCGGCATCGGCAATGGGCACCTCAGGATTGCCGTGCGGCATACGGTATTTCAGCACGACGGCTGTAATACCGATATTCTGAAAGAATTTACCCCACTCTTTGCCCTCCTTGTCGAGTGCGAGATGGGTATAGCCGCCTCCCGGGCATATCACGATGGCTCTTCCGGTGGCCACATTTTTTTCGGGGATATATACCCACACTTTGGCGGTGTCTCTCGGGTCGCCATTCTTGTTGGGTGCGCCATGCGGCCACAAATTCAGTTCCTTTACAGTCTGTGCACTCATCGGAAAAACTGAATAACAGAGCAATACCGTGAGCAAATACAAAGTTCTTTTCATAACCCGCATTGATTTATTTTCTGTTGTGTTTGCAAAGATAATGATTTTTTTGTAATATTGCAGTCGCTTTTAGTATATATCAACCTAAACAAGACATCGAAATGCGAAAACTCTTCATTCTCCTCTCACTGCTATGCGTAGTGGTTTGTCAAGGCAAAGTGCGTCTGCCTCATATCATAGGCGACAACATGATACTGCAACAAAACAGTCAGGCACGGCTCTGGGGTTGGGCAAAACCTGGAAAGAAAGTCACCGTGAGCGTCTCATGGTCGAACGAGACCTATACAGGCAAGACAGGCAAGGATGGGAAATGGATGGTAAGTGTCAACACACCTGCGGCCAGTTATACCCCGCTCTCCATCACCTTCGACGACGGAGAACCGACCACCATCAACGGGGTGCTCTCCGGCGAAGTGTGGGTTTGTGCCGGACAGAGCAACATGGAGATGCCCGTGAAAGGATTCGGCAACTGCCCTGTAGAAGGCTACAACTATGCCGTGACCGAGTCTGTGCACTCCCACGGTATACATTATGTGAAGATACCCAGCGTGACATCGATGACACCACTCGATGATGCCAACTGCGAATGGAAAGAATGCAATCCCTTCACCGTGGGCGATGCCAGTGCTGTAGGCTATTTCTTCGCCCGTATCGTGAACAGCACGCTCGATGTGCCTGTAGGACTCGTAATGGCCAACAAAGGCGGCACCCGCGTGGAGAGCTGGCTCACCCGGGAGAATTTGGAGAAATACACCACCGAACCCCTCGACACGCTCGAAATCGTAAAACGCTTCCCCATGGACTACCACCGTCCGCTGCTTTGGGGCAACGGCACCTTCAACCCCATCCTTAATTACACGGTGAAGGGTATTCTCTTCTATCAGGGCTGCTCCAACGTGGGCAATCCCGGCAACCAGTATTCGGAGCGGCTCTCTCTGCTCGTCAACCAGTGGCGCGACCAGTTCGGCCTGGGCGAGATACCTTTCTATTTCGTAGAGATTGCACCTTATTATTATGAGGACGATGTGAACGGCATCAGCGGTGCCCTGCTTCGCGAGCAACAGAAGCGTGCCACCACACTTATCCCCAACAGCTCATTGGTGTGTACCAACGACCTGGCATATCCTTGGGAGACCCAGCAGATACACCCCTGCCAGAAACGTCAGGTGGGCGAACGCTTAGCCTTCACAGCCTTGAACAAGACCTATCAGATACACACATTGATGTGCGAGAGTCCCTCCTTCAAAGACCTTACCATCAGCAACGACACCTGCTACGTGCACCTGCAGAACGACTACGACGGCATAAGCCGCTACGAAGACATACAAGGATTTGAGGTGGCAGGCCAAGACAAGGTGTTCCATCCTGCCAAGGCCATCTATCATTGGACCAAGGGCATCATCATCACGTGCGACGAGGTGAAGAAGCCGGTGGCCGTACGCTACTGCTTCCGTAATTTCCAACTTGGCAACGTGGCCAACCAAGCCGGTCTGCCACTGTTCCCCTTCCGCACCGACACTTGGTAACAGCCGCAGCATCCACTATGGGGCATCCTTTGGAAAAATTCCTCTTCTGTCCGCTCTGCGGAAGCCGTTCTTTCCACACTGCCAGTTTCAAGAGCCGGAAGTGTGGAAATTGTGGCTTTGAACTTTTCATGAATCCCAGCAGTGCCTGCGTGGCCATCATTGTGCACGAGGGCGCCTTGCTCGCCGTGCGGCGCAGGTATGAACCCGCCGCCGGCACACTCGACCTTCCCGGCGGGTTCTGCGACATCGGCGAAACCGCCGAAGAGAGTGTGCGCAGGGAACTGCTCGAGGAAACGAGCCTCACAGCCACCGCACTCACCTACCTTTTCAGCTATCCCAACACCTATCATTACTCGGGTATCGACATTCCCACGCAAGACCTGTTCTTTGCCTGCAACGTGGCCGACCCCTCAGCCATTCAGGCGCACGACGATGCTGCCGAATGTATATGGATACCCCTGAATCAGGTCGACCCCGCCGCTTTCGGGCTCCATTCTGTCCGGCAGGGGGTGGAACGATTTCTGTCGGAGTATGCCTCTGTATAAATTTCTGAGACGATGACATCGGGGCGGAAATCCTTAAAAAATATAGAATTTTAATTATTATAATAAGGTATGTGAAAAAAATTACTTACTTTTGCGCCCTAAATAACGCTAACAACTATGACACAAGAAAATCTGGTGATAGTAGAGAGCCCGGCAAAAGCCAAGACAATAGAGCGTTTTCTGGGCAATGACTACAAAGTCATGTCAAGCTACGGTCACATCCGCGACTTGAAAAAGAAAGAAATCAGCATAGACATGGACACGCTGATGCCCTACTATGAGATACCCGAAGAGAAAAAGAAACTGGTGACCGAACTGAAGAGTCAGGCCCGGAAAGCCAAGCAAATATGGTTGGCTTCTGATGAAGACCGTGAGGGAGAGGCTATCTCCTGGCATCTGTGCGAGGTGCTTGGTCTGGATGAGCACAACACCAAACGCATCGTCTTCCACGAAATCACCAAACCCGCTATTCTTAACGCCATACAGACACCTCGCCAGCTCGACATGAATCTGGTGAACGCACAGCAGGCACGACGCGTACTCGACCGCTTGGTGGGCTTCCGCCTGTCGCCCGTACTGTGGAGAAAGGTGAAGCCCTCGCTGTCGGCAGGCAGGGTGCAGAGCGTGGCCGTACGGCTCATCGTGGAACGCGAGCGTGAAGTGCAAGCTTTCCATAGCGAGCCTTACTACAGGGTGAATGCTCTGTTCTTGCTTCCAGACAAAGACAAGGTGCTCCGAGAGGTGCGGGCTGAGCTGAACACCCGTTTCAACACCCTTGAAGAGGCCACCGCTTTTCTTGAGAAGTGCAAAGATGCACAATTCTCCGTCCTGAATGTGGTGAAGAAACCGCTGAAGCGCACGCCGCCGGCTCCCTTCACCACTTCTACCTTGCAGCAAGAAGCTTCACGCAAACTTGGTTTCACCGTGTCGCAGACCATGATGGTGGCTCAGCACCTTTACGAGAATGGTTTTATCACCTATATGCGTACCGACTCCGTCAACTTGTCGTCGCTCTGCATCCAAGCCAGCAAAGAAGAAATCAGCAAGCTCTACGGCGAAGAGTACAGCAAGCCTCGCAACTTCAAGACCCATTCCAAGGGTGCCCAAGAGGCTCACGAAGCCATCCGTCCCACCTATATGTCGTCGACGAGTATCGAGGGCAATGCCCAGGAAAAGCATCTCTACGACCTCATCTGGAAACGCACCGCCGCCTCACAGATGGCAGAGGCTTCTATCGAGAAGACCACCGCCACCATCAGCATCAGCGGCGCAGAAGAGCAGTTCGTCGCCACTGGCGAAGTGGTGAAGTTCGACGGTTACCTCAAAGTGTACCGCGAGAGCTTCGACGACGAGAACACATCCGAAGAGCCTTCCCACGCCCTTCCTCCCTTAGAAGTGGGAGAACAGCTTGAGCGCGAGGAGATAACCGCCACTGAGCGATTCACACTGGGGCCTGTGCGCTACACTGAAGCCAGTCTGGTGCACAAGCTCGAGGAACTGGGCATCGGCCGTCCTTCCACCTATGCCCCTACCATCAGCACCATCCAGCAGCGCGAATATGTGCAAAAAGGAGACAAGAAGGGCGAAGAACGCTCCTTCTCCCTCCATACCCTGAAAGGTGACAAGATAAGCGTACGCCACAAGAAAGAGATTGTGGGCAGCGAAAAGGGTAAGCTGCTGCCTACCGACGTCGGTATCGTGGTGAACGACTTCCTCATAGAATATTTCCCCTCCATCCTCGACTACAACTTCACGGCACGTGTGGAGAACCAGTTCGACAAGATTGCCGAGGGAAAGGCGCAGTGGGAGGATATGATACGCAAATTCTACGACAAGTTCAACCCCATCGTGGAGAAAACGATGAACATACGGGCCGAGCACAAGGCCGGCGAACGCCTGCTGGGTACCGACCCGAAGACCCATAAACCCGTCTACGTGAAAATAGGCCGCTACGGCCCCATCGTGCAGATAGGAAGCGCCGAAGACGAGGAGAAGCCTCTCTTCGCACAACTGCCCAACGAACTGAGCATGGAAAGCCTCACCCTTGACGATGCGCTTGAGCTGTTCAAGCTGCCGCGCAAACTGGGTATGCTCGAAGACGATGAGGTGGTGGTAGGCACAGGCCGCTTCGGTCCCTACATCCTGCACAAGAAGAAGTATGTCTCCCTTCCCAAGAGCGAGAATCCTCTCACTGTCACCCTTGAGAAGGCTGTGGAACTGATCGAGGAGAAACGCCGCCAAGAGGCCCAACGCCACCTGAAGATATTCGACGAAGACGAAAAACTCGAGGTGCTGAACGGCCGCTACGGACCTTATATCTGCTACGACGGCACCAACTACCGCCTGCCAAAGGCACTTCATGCCAAAGCAGCAGAGCTGACCTACGAGGAATGTATGAAAGTTGTGGAATCGGCTCCTGCAAAAAAGAAATAAGGTGGGTGCTATTAATTATATCGAAGCTATTTTTGTCTTTTTGTCGAGGGCAAAGTGTAAGTTTCAGAAGGCATGTAGCGGGCTACACAACCGATGAGACTTGACACTTTGCACCGAATAAAAGCAAAAAGCGACCGAAATAAAAATAACGGAACACCTACTTCAAATTTTCAGAATTAACAGAACACACCTAAATGCACCGCATCATCATCATCGGCTATATGGGAGCTGGCAAGACCACCGTAGGCAAAGCCCTGGCCAAAGCCCTGGACATGGACTTCTACGACCTTGACTGGTATATAGAGAGCCGCATGCGCAAAACGGTAGCTCAACTGTTTGCAGAAAAGGGAGAGGCAGGGTTCCGCGAAATAGAGAGGAGGCTCCTGCATGAGGCAGCCGAATTTGAGGACGTGGTGTTGAGCTGCGGAGGCGGTACACCCTGCTTCTTTGACAACATGGACTACCTGAACCAACAGGGCGACACCATCTTCCTTGATGCCGACCCTGAAGTGCTTTACAAGCATCTCAAAATGGGCAAGACAGTACGTCCGCTCCTCAAGGACAAGACACCTGAAGAAACCATCGCATTTATACACGAGCAGTTGGCATCGCGGCGCCAATACTACGCCCGTTCCAAATACACCCTAAACGTGAACCTGCTTGACAGCTACGAAAAGATAAACATTTCCGTTGCACGGATACGGGCCATTCTCGGTTTATAGCCATGCGTCCGTAGTAAAAAACCCACGCTCACATGAAAAAATGGACCATTGAAGACTCAAAAGAACTGTACAACATCAACGGATGGGGTACTTCCTACTTTGGCATCAACGCCAAGGGCAACGTGTTCGTTTCACCTTGCAAAGACCGCACCGAAATAGACCTGCGGGAAGTGGTCGACGAACTGGCCCTGCGCGATGTAACCCCACCCGTACTGCTCCGGTTCCCCGACATTCTGGACAACCGTATTGAGAAGACGGCCAGCTGTTTCAGTAAGGCTGCCGAGGAATACAACTACAAGGGGCAGAACTTCATCATCTATCCCATCAAGGTGAACCAGATGAGACCCGTGGTGGAGGAAATCATCTCACACGGCGAGAAATTCAACCTCGGTTTGGAAGCGGGCAGTAAGCCCGAACTGCATGCTGTGATTGCCGTACAATGTCAAAGCGACTCGCTCATTATCTGCAACGGCTACAAAGACCAGAGCTACATAGAACTGGCACTGCTGGCACAGAAGATGGGCAAACGCATCTTCATCGTAGTGGAGAAGCTGAACGAACTTGAAACCATCGCCCGCGCAGCCAAGAAGCTCAATGTGAAACCCAATCTGGGCATTCGCATCAAATTGGCCACCTCAGGCAGTGGGAAATGGGAAGAAAGCGGTGGCGATGCCAGCAAATTCGGTCTTACCAGCAGCGAACTCCTTGAGGCGCTCGAAATGCTCGACAAGAAAGGCATGCACGACTGCCTCCGACTCATCCACTTCCACATCGGTTCACAGATTACAAAGATACGCCGCATACAAGCGGCCTTGCGCGAAGCTTCGCAATTCTACATCCAACTCCACAAGATGGGCTACAATGTAGACTTCGTGGACTGCGGCGGCGGACTGGGTGTAGACTACGACGGCACACGCTCTCCAAGCAGCGAGAGCTCGGTCAACTACTCTATTCAGGAATATGTGAACGACTGTATCTACACGTTTGTAGATGCAGCCGACCGCAACGGCATACAACATCCCAACATCATCACCGAGAGCGGCCGCTCACTGGCTGCCCACCACAGCGTGCTGGTGATTGACGTGCTGGAGACCGCCTCCCTTCCTGAGATGAACGAGGAGTTCGAACCCCAGGAGAATGCCCACAAACTGGTGAAAGACCTGTATGAGATTTGGGATAACCTGAATCCCCGTTCCATGCTTGAAGACTGGCACGATGCCGAACAGATAAGGGAAGAAGCCCTCGACCTCTTCAGCCACGGCATCATCGACCTGCAGACCCGTGCCGAGGTGGAAAGCATGTACTGGAGCGTGTCGCGCGAGATAAACAGCTTGGCGAAACACCTCAAGCACACCCCGGAGGAGCTGAAATCGCTCGACAAGATTCTGGCCGACAAGTATTTCTGCAACTTCTCGCTCTTCCAGTCGCTGCCCGACTCCTGGGCTATCGACCAGCTGTTCCCCATCATGCCCATCCAGCGTCTCGACGAGCGGCCCACACGCAGTGCCACGCTGCAGGACATCACATGCGACAGCGACGGCAAGATAGCCAATTTTGTGACCAACCGCCACATCTCCAACATACTGCCCGTTCACACAATCCGGCGCAACGACAATTATTATGTGGGAGTGTTCCTTGTGGGTGCCTATCAAGAAATTCTGGGCGACATGCACAACCTCTTCGGCGACACCAATGCCGTACACATATCGGTAAAGAACGGCAAATACCAGATAGACCAGATTATTGACGGCGAAACAGTGGCCGAGGTGCTCGACTATGTGCAGTATAATCCCAAAAAACTGGTGAGGCAACTTGAGATATGGGTCACCAAGAGTGTGAAAGATGGCAAGATTTCGCTCGAAGAGGGCAAGGAGTTCCTTTCCAACTACCGTTCTGGACTCTACGGCTACACCTATCTGGAATAAGACGATGAAAGAACAACTTTACGTAATCAAAGTGGGAGGCGCCATTGTAGAGGACGACAGCAGTCTGCAGGCTCTTCTCTCACGCTTCAGCCGTCTGAAGGGGAAGAAAATCCTCATCCACGGCGGTGGTCGACTGGCCACCCACCTGTCAACACGCCTTGGCATAGAGAGCAAGATGGTGGAGGGACGGCGCATCACCGATGCCGACACACTGCAGGTGGTGACCATGGTGTACGGCGGACTGGTGAACAAACGCATTGTGGCCATGCTGCAGGCTGCCGGGACGAATGCCATCGGCCTGACAGGTGCCGATGCCGGTATCATCCTCTCCCACAAGCGCCCCGTAAAAGACATTGACTATGGTTTCGTGGGCGACGTGGACAGTGTGGACAGTGCCCTTCTCACCATCCTGCTCAACCACGGCCTCACCCCTGTCATAGCACCCATCACACACGACGGGAAAGGACAACTCCTAAACACCAATGCCGACACGATGGCCCGCGTGGTGGCAGAATCCGTGGCCGAACACTACGAAGTGTCGCTCATTTTCTGCTTTGAGAAACCAGGTGTACTGGCTCAGCCCGATGATGACACATCTGCCATTCCCTTCATCGACAGGAGAAGCTTCCATGAACTCAAGGCCCAGGGCATCGTAAGCGGTGGCATGATTCCCAAAATAGACAACGCCCTTGAAGCGATAGACAAGGGCGTGGCACAAGTGGTCATCACCAAAGCCGATAAATTAGGTGAATCCTGTGGCACCATCGTGGGGAAAAGAGACTATAATTATTAAAGAAAGTTAAAATCTTATATCTACTGTTCCCCTTTCCGTAACTTTTCCCCTTTTTCAGTCGTCTTCAAAAAAGAGAGAAGATGGATAATATCAGTTTCCGTAACGACATACTGCCGCTGAAAGACGTGCTTTACCGCTTGGCTCTCCGCATCACTCTCAACAAGGAAGAAGCCGAGGATATTGTACAAGACACGCTGATAAAAGTGTGGAACAAGCGCGATGAATGGAAAGACATCTCCTCGATAGAGGGTTATTGCCTCACTGTGTGCCGCAATCTGTCGTTAGACCGGGTAAAGCGCAACAGTCTCCGCCCTGCCCCCTTGGCAGAGCTCAACCAAGAGCATGACACTGGTGCAGGTCCGTATGAGCAGATGATTCAGCGTGACCGCATTTTGCTGGTACGCCGTATTATAGACACACTGCCAGAGAAGCAAAAGAGCTGTATGCAACTCCGCGATTTCGAAGGCAAGTCATACAAGGAAATAGCCCAGATTATGGGTGTGAGCGAGGATCAGGTAAAGATAAACATCTACCGTGCCCGCCAAGCCATCAAAGGAAAATACAAAGAGTTGGAAAACTATGGATTATAAATATATAGAACAACTGTTGGAGCGGTATTGGGATTGCGCCACAACCCTTGAGGAGGAGCAGATTCTCCGTACGTTTTTCAGTCAGAAAGATGTGCCGGTTGTTTTGTTGCCATACAAGGATCTCTTCACCTATGCGGAGACAGAGAAGACGGAGGCAGTGCTGGGAGAGGACTTCGACCGCCGTATGCTCTCCATCATTCAGGAGCCGGCTCCCGTAAAGGGCAAGACCATCCACCTCGCACAGCGCCTCAAGCCGCTCTTCAAGGCAGCGGCCATCGTGGCCATCATCCTCACCTTGGGCAATGCCATTCAGGTGGCTTTCCAGCAGGAGCAGCCCATCGGACAGCAAGATGTAGCCACTATGGATGGTGTGGACGAAGGAATCTCCGTAGCTCAGCAGGTTGTCGACACCGTCATGCAGGATTCAACCAAACTGCAGTCGAGCTTACAATTGTACAGATAGATTATTTCAATGCTTTCTCTATAAAAATCAAAGTTTAGTAAAACAAAAAAAATGAAACTGTGAAGTTTCACTCTCTCAATTTTTTTTCATAACATACAAGCAAGAGAGGCGCCCGCTGAAAGAGCGGGCGCCCTCGTCTTTTATGGGTGCAGCCTATCTGTGGGCCGGTTTCATGCGGGCATTGAGCTGCCAAATGGCGGGCAGGAAGATGAAGAGCGAGAAGAGCACGCACAGTCCTATCTTCATCCAGTTGTCACCATACAGGCTTCGTATTGGGGTGTCGGGCAGATTGGGGAAGATGTTGAACACTACATACACCGCCGTGTTGTTTATCCAGTGCACCATGATACCTGGGAGAAGGCTGTGAGTACGTTCATACATCCATCCCAAAAGCAGGCCTACACAGAAAGCATGCGGCATCTGAGCGGGATTCAAATGCACCAGCGCAAAGAGGAGAGCCGACATGGCAATGGCTCCCCATCGGCTGTCCATCCGTTGCAGCAGACTTCTGAGCACTGCGCCTCTGAACACTACCTCCTCCACGAGGGGTGCGAAGATACAAATGGTGAGATACCCCCACCTCGATGAAAGCACTTGCGCCATTTCCTTGCCCATCAGGTCGGGCAGGGGCAATATTTCCTGAGCCACCTCCGAAGGAATCAGCATGCCCAGTGCCAACACGGCTGCCCAAAGCAGCACGCCCCAAGGTCGCGCGCGCAGATACGTCGGCGACACCTCACACCATTTGGCGGCAAGGAAGAGCACCAACAGGATGAGGCTGTAAATGGCCGACGTAACAATCAACAGTGTGGCCGTAGCAGGAATCTGTGCCGTCACAGCCATTTTCAGCGATTCCATGAAGGGGTGTCCGCCAAGCATGGCATGGGAGGCAAGCACGGCATAGGTGACAAAAATTTGCACCAATATAAACACGATGATATAAGTGAGTGCCTTTTTCATATCTTATTGTCTTTAAACCATTTCTCTGCATTCTCGCGGTCGCGGTGCAACTGTGCGGTCAGTGCCGCCACATCGGCAAAGGGCCTTTCTTCCCTGATGCGATGCATAAAATCCACTCGCAGCACCTGCCCGTAGAGGTTGTCGGAAAAATCAAGCACATGCACTTCAAGTGTCAGCGTATGACCATGGAAAGTGGGACGTGTGCCGATGTTCATCATGGCCTTCCGGGGAGCCGTCTGATTTTCCATCCACGCCATCACGGCATAGGCGCCCGGAGCCGGTATCAGTTTGCCATTGTCGGCCAACCGGATGTTGGCTGTGGGGAAGCCCATTTTCCGTCCTTGCCTGAATCCGTCCACCACCACGCCGCTAAGGCTGTATGGATATCCCAAGCTGGCAGCAGCCCTCTCTACGTTGCCCTCTTCAAGGCTCTTGCGTATACGTGAGGAACTCACCTTGAGTCCCTCAATCTGTTCCTCGTCACTGGCCGTCACCTCCATACCCATATGCTGTCCGTAGGCAACATACTGTGCAAAGTTATCCGTGCGTCCATGTCCGAACCTGTTGTCATAGCCGATTACAAGATGCCGCACATTCAGTCTGTCGGCCAGTATCCTTTTCATAAACGTGGCAGCGTCCATGGCCGCCATTTGCTTATCGAAAGGCAGCACGGCACACACATCGACATGCAGCGATTCGAGTATTTGCAATTTCTCATCCAGTGTGGTGAGCAGTTGGGGAGAGAAGTCCGGATTCACCACTTGCCGCGGATGTCTGTCGAATGTGACCACACAAGTAAGCAAGCCATTTGTGACAGCTATGTCACGAACCTGTGCTATCACATGTCGGTGTCCGACATGCACCCCGTCGAAGAAACCCACAGTAGCCACGCATTGTGGCAGGGCAGGCATCTCCTCGCCTGTAACATAAAGTATTTCCATTCTGCAAAGTTACGAATAAGCGAGTGATATACAAAAGAAAAAGTTTTTTTTCTTTTGTATGTCCGAGCGACAG
>CAJONT010000085.1 GCA_905235975.1 uncultured Prevotella sp. | reverse complement strand
GGTGCAGAGCCTGCAGAACTTCACCATCACCTTCCCAGCCTATGTGGGAGAGATTGAATACGGTGCAACCGCCACGCTCACCAACACCACCACCGGCACCGTGACGCAGGGTGAGATGACCGACGTGGGATTCAAGGTAATCGCCTACTTCCCCGATGAGATTACGGAGCCAGGCGAATACGTGCTCACCATCCCCAAGGGAGCCGTCGTCATCTACACCATCGAAGGAGAGGTGAATGAACTCAACTTCCACTACACCATACCCGGAGAGGATGAGAAAGTGGTGATAGAAGAGCAGCCCATAGGCGAAATGGTGACCTACCGCAGAAGCGGCAAGACACGCTACCTCTATGAAGAAGGCGAGACCGAAGAAGACTACTTCGCAGAGGTACGTACCGGCGAACAAGACGGTCTGATGAACATCGTCTACTCCGACGACAATATAGTGTACCTGCAGCAACCCGTGTCGGCCTGCATCTACGACGGATGGGTAAAAGGCACCCTCAGCGCCGACGGCAAACAAATCACCGTACCCACCGGACAACTCGTGGCCTACACCAAATCGTTCGACATGGGCGTGGAAATCGCACTGATGTCGTATGATGAAGCGGAGCAGACCTACGTGGCAGACACTGAGGCAAAGGAGGTGGTGTACACCATCGACGACGACGGCACCATCCGCCTCACCGGCACCCGCGTCGACTATGTATTAGGAGCCATGAACAGGTGCTACGGCGAGACCTTCTGGTATCTTGACGGCGAATGGATCGGCGGCGACTTCGAATCGGTCTACACCCCGTCGAGCGAAACCATCATCACGCCGCCCGCCGACCTTGAGACCACCGAACTTATCGCCCTTTCCACCCAGTACTTAGGTGAGTGGGAACCCTATCGCGAGACGGTGAAGGTGGGCTACGACGGCAACGACTTCTATGTGCAAGGCCTCACCAACCTGCTTCCCTACGCATGGGTGAAAGGAAACGTCAACGGTCAGACAATCACCATCCCCTCGGGACAGTATTTAGGCACCTACTACGGCACGCCGCTCTATCTGATTGCCTATCCGATAGGCACCGACATCACCATGGAGGTGAGCGAAGAGGGTGTGTACACCAGTCGCGACAACCTGTTGGTGAGTCTCTCACCCACCGATATCGCGTATGTCGTCTACTACTTGGGCATGGTGCTACAGCCCACCTACGATGTCGTGGTAAGCGGTCCGGAGAACGGTGAACCGCAAGACTATATCCTTCAGTACTTCGACGGCGAAGAGGCCTGTGAAGACCCCGTGACCGTGGTGTTCGACGGCAACGATGTCTATGTGCAGGGTATCTCCGTCGCCATGCCCGAAGCCTGGGTGAAAGGAACGCTCTCCGACGGCAAGGTCGTGTTCCAGTCCCAGCAGTTCCTTGGCGACTATACAGAGCAATATGATGAAGACGAGTATTCGCTCGCCTACCCCGTCTACTTCCAGTCGATGGATGCCGACGAAGGCACACTCCAACCCGCCATCACCTTCGTCTATGAAGAGGGAACAGGTATCCTGACCGATCCCGACAACGCCATCTGCATCGGCATCAACAAGACGCAGGCCCTCTACTTCCAAGAACTCTACGACGCAATGCTGATACCCCAATCCTATCTGGGCATCACCACGCAGGCCAGCAGCAGCGAAGAAAAGGATGCCATCTATGTGGACATGGCCGGCCGCAGGGTATCGGCCCACAGCCGTGGTCTGATTATCAGGCAGAGCCGCAATGCCGACGGCAGCCTGAGTGTGAAGAAAATACTGAACCGCTGACAGACGGAATGACATTTGAAAAAGGCGCTTCCATGATTGTGGAGGCGTCTTTTTGTCGGTGTGGGGCAAACAGCATGGACAAAAAAACGTCATCGCACAACCTTATACACCGAAAAAAAAGAAATAAAAGGCTGATAATTTGGAAGAAAGCAAAAAAAGCAGTAATTTTGCACCGCTTTTCCGCGTAATCGCTGACAGGAAGAAGAGTTGCCTAGTTATGTTGCGCCGGAACGATAAACAATTTTATTACATTTAAAAAAATGGATTTAATTAAAGTTGCTGAAGAAGCATTTGCAACCGGCAAGAAGTTCCCGGAGTTCCATCCTGGTGACACTATCACTGTCGCTTACAAAATTATCGAGGGCTCGAAAGAGCGTATCCAGCTTTACCGTGGTGTGGTGATTCGTATCAACGGCCATGGTGACAAGCGTCGTTTCACCGTCCGCAAGATGTCGGGCACAGTGGGTGTGGAGCGTATTTTCCCCATTGAGTCGCCGAGCATTGACAGCATCGAGGTGAACAAGCGCGGTAAGGTGCGTCGCGCCAAACTGTACTACCTGCGCAAACTCACAGGTAAGAAGGCACGCATCAAGGAGAAGAGAACTCCCATCAAGAAGGAAGCCTAATCTCAACCATGCGATAAAGAGGCCCCCCGAACGGGACCTCTTTTTTCGTTAAAGGCTATGGCAGGAGCCACAAAAAAAACAGAATCTTAAACCCAATATTTCCCATATATATATGAAAGAATTAGCATTGAAATACGGTTGCAATCCCAACCAGAAACCCTCGAGGATTTACATGACCGAAGGCGAACTGCCCATCGAAGTGCTCAACGGCCGTCCCGGTTACATCAATCTGCTCGATGCCCTTAACAGCTGGCAGCTCGTGAAGGAGCTTAAAGCCGCCACAGGTCTGCCTTCTGCCGCCTCGTTCAAGCACGTGTCGCCCGCCGGCGCCGCTGTGGGTCTGCCCCTGAGCGACACACTCCGTAAGATTTATTTCGTCGATGACATCCCCGAGCCCCTTTCCCCTATTGCCTGCGCATACGCACGTGCCCGCGGTGCCGACCGCATGAGCAGCTACGGCGACTTTGTGGCACTCAGCGACACCTGCGATGCCGTGACCGCCACACTGCTGAAGCGTGAGGTGTCCGACGGCATCATTGCCCCCGACTACACCCCCGAAGCCCTTGACATTCTGCGTGCCAAGCGCAAAGGCACCTACAACGTAATCAAGATAGACCCCACCTACGTGCCCGCCCCCATTGAGTGCAAGCAGGTGTTCGGCATCACCTTTGAGCAAGGCCGCAACGAAATCAACCTTAGCGACCCTGCCCTCTTTGAACAAATTCCCACTCAGAACAAGACATTCCCTGCCGAGGCACGCCGCGACCTGATGATAGCCCTCATCACACTGAAGTACACGCAGAGCAACTCCGTGTGCTATGTGAAAGACGGACAGGCCATCGGTATCGGTGCCGGACAGCAGAGCCGCATCCACTGCACCCGTCTGGCCGGCAACAAGGCCGACAACTGGTGGCTGCGCCAGCATCCGCGCGTGATGGCATTGCCCTTTGTCGACGGCATCCGTCGTGCTGACCGCGACAACACCATCGACGTCTTCATCGGCGATGAATGCGACGACGTGCTGCGCGACGGTGAATGGCAGAAATTCTTCAAGGAACGTCCCGAGCGGCTCACCGATGAGGAGAAACAGACGTGGAAAGCACAGTTGGAGGGCGTGTCGCTGGGCAGCGATGCCTTCTTCCCCTTCGGCGACAACATAGAGCGTGCTCACAAGAGCGGTGTGGCTTACATCGCCCAGGCCGGCGGTTCCGTGCGCGACGACCATGTGATAGACACCTGCGACAAATACGGTATCGCCATGGCCTTCACTGGTGTGCGTCTCTTCCACCATTAAAGCGCCTTTCTCATGGAGAAATACGATGAGATAGATGAGATTATCGCCGGTGGAGGTCTCGTCTTCGGCAGAGGCGGAGGCGGCAAGAAGCCCACGCCATCCGACAAGGTGAAGACCAAGGCGAAGAAAAAGAAATACATCACCGGTGCCCACGGCAGCGGCAGTGCACGGCAGAAGGCCAAGTACCGCATCGCCCGTGCCAACAGGCACAAATGACCCATCTCAACGCGAAGAGGCGGCAACCATGGTTGCCGCCTCTTCGCGTTCTTGCTGAGCGTATCCGTCAGTGTAGCATGATGCCCGTATAGATACGTCCGGAGCGTATGCCCTG
>CAJONT010000084.1 GCA_905235975.1 uncultured Prevotella sp. | reverse complement strand
GTCACGGCATATTCACCCGGAGCGGAAGCAGAAGTGGCCTCCGTGGTCAGCACGGGCTGTGCGGTCAGCACCTCAGCGGTCTCACCGTTCTTGAAGCCTTCGAAGGTGGCTGTGAATGTCGGTAGCGGGTCACCCTGCTTCATGGTATATTCTCCTCCACTGATGACAAGGGGAGCCTTTTGAATGGTCAGCGTGCCAGGTACATAGACAACATTCACATTCTCCACGGTGCCGGCGGATATTTCTATGGCATACTCGCCCACAGGCGACTCCTTGGTAGCCGTGCAAGAGAGCGCAGGTTCGCCCACCAACACGCCATCCTCTACAGTATACTCGAAAGTCGGATTCTCGTCCCCATAGGGGCGGTTCACGTTGGTCACGGTCACGACAACCGGTTTTTCCGGCACGTTGACCACGAAAGAGACGTCCTGTGCCAAGACGCTGGCACCATCTTCCGCGCTCAGTGCGATATTTGTCAACTGGCAGTCATAATCACCAGAGGGCACCTCGCCGTTTTTCTTCAATCCAAGTGTCACGATAGTACCCTCGCTGCCCGTGATAAGTTCGTCGGTGAGCGAGAAGCATACCACCTGGTACACGCCGCCGCCATTGTTCTGGATGGCCAACTGCACCTCGTTTTTCTGTGTGTAACGATTTCCCAGGGTATAGGCATAAACTTCTTGTTCCTCATCGTATGCCAAAGAAAAAGCACTCGGCAAAACGATTTTAAACTGATAGCCATCAAAGACCAAGTCGCCGTTGTTCAAGCCCACAGCCAAATCGAAGTCATAGTTCGTTTCTGCAGCGGCTTCCGTCACTTCAGCGGTCAGGACGGGAGTGTCGCCTTCTGCGCCCCATGCGACAACCGGGAATAAGCATAACAACAGCAGATAGAAAAATTTCTGTCTCATCGTATTCTTGGATTTTAATTATTTGCGAATGAATTTACGTCCATGGCTGATGAACACACCCTTCTGGTTGCCAGCCACTTTCTGTCCATTGATATTGTAAAGTGGTTCGTCGGTCGTACCCGTCTTCACGTCACTGATGCCGTCGGTAGCCGTCTGCACCTCGCCGAAGCCCACTGTCTCAAAGGCCGCATTGGTAAATTGGATGTTCTTTATGCAGATTTCATCAGCCGAGGCACCATCGACAGCGAACTGCAACAATCCCGCAGCATTGTCGCGGAACGCCTTGCCGTTGAGGCTGAATACCACCACTTTGTAATGACCGTTGTCAAGGCGGTTAAACCTCACGCTGTGACCGGCGGAAACATCCTCACACAGTGTCACGTCACGCAGTGAGGCCCCTTGCGGCACCACCACCTCTATCTGGAAGGCAGTGTAAGAAGCCGCATTGTCCATATTGAGTTGGAACATACCGTTGTTGCCAGTAAGCGTGGGCCCGTTGAACAGTGTGATCTGTGTTTGCGGCATTTCTGTTGTAGAATTGAGTATCAGTTTGACGATACCCATGGCATCGGCCACGTCAATCCGTTCGTCGCTGTTGAAGTCGGCCTTGTCGTCGTGGAAGAAAGCGCTCGAATTGCCCAAGATGTAGTTGACGACCAACATCACATCCGCCACATTGACATTGCCGTCGCAGTTGACATCGCCCGTATCGAAATCCGACAGACTTATCATAAAGGATTGATCTTCGGCAGAGAATTCAAGGTCATAGATATAGTTGCAAACGAAATCAGACACGTTGGCAGTATAGTCATCAACAGCCACGGTCTCATCAGCGATGACAGAGAGGCTTATGACAGGTCCCTCGGCACCCGTCAGGGTTTCTTTGCCCGAAGCCTTGCACACGATGAGGTATTCCCGCTCATCGGATTGCGCTATGGTCACCTGCATACCCTCCTTGTCGGTATAGCGGTCGGAAAGTTCATAGAGGAAGCTGACTTCGTCGTCCTTTTCCAAGGTGAAGCCCACGGGGAGGGCGAGGCGGAACCTGTAGCCGTTGAGCACGGCGCTGCCGTTGTCGAGGCTCACCACGATCTGTGCCGGACAATTGGGGTAGGCAACCACATCGTCGACAGAGGCTATCATCTCATCGTCGACCACATTCAAGTCATCCATAATCTGGGCGAAGAAATTCCATCCCTCTGTGGCGTTATACACACCGACTTTCCCCATGGATACGTGCAGCATGCCATAGACATATACCTCAATATCGAAGGTGTTGTCGGCGATGGGTGTAGGTGAGAGAATCTGGCTGAAGACATTTATAATGGAAGAACACTCGCTGAACACGCCCTCGCCGATGTGGGAAAGCGTGGACGGCAAGTAGACCTCTATCAGTTGGCTACACCCATAGAAAGCCCATTCTGAAAGCGTGGTGAACCCTTCAGGCAGTTCCAGTTTTTCCAACTGTTCGCACTGAGCGAAAGCGTAAGGTTCAATGGTGGTGAGACTTGCGGGGAAAGTCACCTCTTGGATGGCACATTCCGAAAATGCCTCACGTCCCACGGCGACCGTACCTTCCGGCACGGCATAGGAAGCGCCCTTGGCACCAGGATAGCGCAAGAGTGTAGCAAGGTCTTTGCTGAAGAGCACCCCATCGACAGAAGTAAAGGATGCGTTCTGTCCGACCACATCGATGGCAGTAAGCGCGGCACATCCACTGAAGGCATTCTCGCCGAGGGTGTTTATGCCAGCCGGCAAAGTAACCGCAAGCAGTTGGCTGCAGTTGCTGAAGGCATTCGCCGGCAATGCTGTGAGTGCAGTAAAATATTGCAGTTCGTGGAAGGAACGGATGCTTGCGTTGTCCTTAAAGACCCCTTCGATGGATGTGACAGCAGCCGCCTCGTTGTAACTCAGTTCACCGTCACCGTCGACATCCCAGTTGCTCACGCAGAGCGCACGAACCGCCTCATCTTCAAAAGAGATGGTCTGTACAGGCATCTCGCCGATGGTTTTGAACTCGCGCCAGAAATTGGCTGCGGCGAAAGCGCCCGAACAACCCGCCGGCACCATGAGTGAAGCATTCTGCCTGTTGGAGAAAGTCGTGGCCTGAATGGGTAGCGGTGTGGAGAACAATACGGTGACATCGGTCAGCGCTTTGCATTCATAGAAAGCGCCCCACGCTATGCTTGTGACGGTGGCAGGCAGCGTCACCTTGGTAAGGGCAGTGCAGTTTTGGAAGGCACCCTCACCTATTGAAGAAATACCGTAAAGAAACGTAAGGTCGGAAAGCGCACTGCAGTCGCTGAAGGTATAGTCGCCGATGCTGGTCACAGAGCCCGGCACCTCGAGACGTTTTATCTTTGCACAATTATAGAATGCCCAATCACCAATCACCTCAAGCTGAGAAGGAAGTGTAATGGCATTGAGTGATGCACATCCGTCGAAGGCACTCACGCCAATGACAGTGACATTCGCAGGAAGTTGAATTTCCCTAAGACTTGTACAGAAGTCGAAGGCATAATCGTCGATGGCAGTGAGTCCGCTGAAATAGCGCAGTTCATTGAATCGTGTTATCTCTGTATTTCCTGAGAAGGCCTCCCCTACTGACGTAACCGCGGCAGCCTCATCTACACTCAGGTTGCCGTCGGCATTGGCATCCCAAAGAGAAAGGCAAATCGCCTTTACTTTGCTATCCTGAAAAGTGATTATCTCATCGGCTATGGCATTATTGGCATAAACAGTTAGTATCGACAATGTTAACAGCAAAAATTGTTTTTTCATTATCATATTAGGTGTGTAGGATTTGTTATTTTTTGTGCATTCCGAAATACAAAAATAATGAAAATCCGTTAACGCCCCAAATTTTCGGAGAAAATTCTTTCTATGCCACACAAATATACGGTTCAAGAGAAACAATGCAAGTGAGGCCTTCATAAGGGCACGCCCCTACCCCCCCAAAAAACGAAGAATCCGACCGGAGTGTCCGATCGGATTCTTTCATGGAAGTAAGCGTAGGTCAGTTGTTCACCGAACCGCCCACGATGTCGAGCAGTTCGTTGGTGATAGCCTGCTGTCTACTCTTGTTATACTGCAAGTTGAGTTCGCGCAAGAGTTCGTCGGCATTGTCGGTAGCCGTCTGCATGGCCACCATGCGTGCCGCATGCTCAGAGGCGTTGCTGTCGAGCAAGGCCGTGTAGAACGAGAGGTGAGCGAGTTTTGGCAGCAGCACGCTCATGACGGACTCCATGTCGGGTTCGACGATGAAGTTATCATTGAGCGGTTTTGCCACGATCTCTTTATTATCCTCTTCGTGGTGGTGCTTCTTGAGATACTCCTGCGACTCTTTCGTGGCTACCAAGGAGGTGAGGTCACGGTCGTGTTCATCGGCGAGTTCCGCTTCCAGGTCGATGGGAAGGAAATTCTTTCTTGTGAGCACTTGCGAGCCTGCGCTTTTGAAGTGATGGTAGATGAGGTCGATTTTGTCGATGTCGCCTGTCCGGAACCTGCGCCCCAATTCCATGGCAATGCGTATGCAGTCGTTGGAGTTGGGTTTGTCGGCGAGTTCTGTAAAGTCGCCGGCAGGTTTGAATCCGAGTTTCACCACTTTCTCAGCCACTTTTCTGCCCACGGGGTAAATCACGATATTCTCCTTGCCGAGGTGTTCGTATTCGCTGATGGCCTGTTGCATGAGCCTGATGATATTGGCATTGAAGCCACCGCAGAGACTGCTGTTGGATGCGAACACTACGAATGCCACCCTCTTGACAGGCCTTTCTTCCGTGTAGACCGAGCGAGCGTCGGCTTCGGAAGCGAGGAAAGTCCTGAGGATATGCTCGAGGAGTGTCTCATAGGGCAGCATGTTCTCGATCATCTGCTGGGCATGGTGCAGTTTCGACGAAGCCACCATTTTCATGGCACTCGTGATTTTGCGCGTGTTCCTGACCGATGCGATACGGTTTTTAATCTCTTTCAGCGACGGCATAGGCGACTACTGCTTAAATTGTCCGGTGATGTCGGCCATCACCTGTTCGATGACAGACTTTACGTTGTCGTCGATTTTTCCACTACCGAGGGTTTCTATCACCTCGGGATGTGTAGTACGCATCTTGTCGATGAAGTTCTCCTGACATCTCCTCACCTCGGTGACGGGCACATCATGCAAGAGGCCTTTTGTGCCGCAATAGAGAATGGCCACCTGTTCGCCTACCGGCATGGGGCTGTACTGCGGCTGAATGAGGAGCTGGTTGTTCTTCCTACCTCTGTCGAGCGTCATTGCCGTGACGGCGTCCATGTCGCTGGAGAATTTGGAGAAGGCCTCCAGTTCCCTATACTGCGCCATATCGATCTTGAGCGTACCGGCCACATTCTTCATACTCTTTATCTGTGCCGAGCCACCCACACGGCTCACGGAGATACCCACGTTGATGGCGGGTCGGAAGCCCTGGTTGAAGAGGTCGGGCTCGAGGTATATCTGTCCGTCGGGGATAGAAATCACGTTGGTGGGGATATAAGCGGAGACGTCGCCTGCCTGTGTCTCGATGATGGGGAGTGCGGTGAGCGAACCACCACCCTTTACATGTCCTTTCATGCAGGCGGGGAGGTCGTTCATCTGCTCTGCCACCTCTTGCTGGTCGTTGATACGAGCCGCGCGTTCGAGCAAACGGCTGTGCAGGTAGAACACATCGCCGGGATAGGCTTCACGTCCTGACGGGCGGCGCAAGATAAGCGACACCTCGCGATAGGCCACGGCCTGTTTGGAGAGGTCGTCGTAGACGACGAGAGCCGACTCGCCCCTGTCGCGGAAGTACTCGCCGATGGCTGCACCTGCGAAGGGTGCGTAATACTGCATGGCGGCGGGGTCGGCGGCTGTTGCCGACACCACGATGGTATAGGGCATTGCGCCGTGTTCCTTGAGGTTCTGTACGAGAGCTGCCACTGTAGAGGCCTTCTGTCCGATGGCCACATAGATACAGTAGACCGGTTTGCCTGCCTCGTAAAAACTCTTCTGGTTGATGATGGTGTCGACGGCGATGGCTGTCTTACCCGTCTGTCGGTCGCCGATGATAAGCTCACGCTGTCCACGTCCGATAGGAATCATGGAGTCGACGGATTTGAGTCCGGTTTGGAGCGGTTCTTTCACCGGCTGTCGGTAGATAACGCCCGGTGCCTTTCGGTCGAGCGGCATTTCGAAAGCATTTTTGAGGTCGATGTCGCCCTTTCCGTCGATGGCTTCTCCAAGCGGGTTGATCACCCTGCCGAGCATATTGTCGTTGACACGGATGGAAGCGATACGCTTGGTGCGCTTCACCACCATGCCCTCCTTGATGCCGGAGGTAGTGCCGAGCAGCACGCAGCCCACGTTGTCCTCTTCGAGGTTCATCACGATGGCCATTGTGCCGTTTTCGAACTCGAGCAATTCATTTGCCTCAGCGTTTCTGAGTCCGTGAATACGAGCCACACCGTCGCTTACCTGGAGCACGGTGCCCACTTCGTCGAACTGCATTTTGTCGCTGATGCCTCTCAACTGCTGGAGCAAGACTTCCGACACCTCACTAGCTTTTATTTTGTCTGCCATTGTTGGTTAAGAATTCTTTTCCGTTTAAAACTAAACAATAAT
>CAJONT010000083.1 GCA_905235975.1 uncultured Prevotella sp. | reverse complement strand
ATACCCAGGGCGATGCCCTGGGCTGACAGTTTACTGGCCTTTCAGGCCGTTTTTATAGCGAATATCAAAACTTGCGAAACTTGAATATACATTATTGATGTTTTGTGTCAACATGTAAATAGATTTTATATTTTTTTCCTTATTTATCAAAAAAAAGTGCTTTTTTCTGTGCAAGGTATCATGCACTTGTCCGTTTAGTAAGTGATAATAATCCCTATGGAATCGTAATAGTTAATTCACAAGTCAAAACCAAAAGCAATCTGATTCCGATCAAATCTGATAATAATACAAAGGACAAAATGTGCCGCTTGGGAAAGTGGCACATTTTTTTTCATGCCAAAAAGTTTTGAACATTAGTCTTTTTGCGCTAATTTTGCAGCTGAATTTATTATACAATATAAAAACATGAAACGTTTTACACTCTTTTGTGCCATTCTCCTTATAAGTTGCACGGCTGTAAACGCCCAACTGCTCTACAGAATCTCCGGCAATGGACTGAAGGCGCCTTCTTATCTGGTGGGTACTTATCACCTGGCTCCCCCTGCATTCACCGATTCCATACCGGGCCTGAGAGAGGTGCTCAAAGAGGTGGCTCAGGTGTATGGCGAAATCGATATGGCTGCCATGATGCAACCTGCCAATATTCAGAAAATGAGGCAGGCCATGATTATGACAGATGGCACCACACTCGACAAACTGCTCTCACCCGAGGAGATGACAAGACTCAACGCGCTGCTGAAAGAATTGCTCGGAGCCGACCTCACCCATCCTGTGCTGGCTGAGCAGATGCTGAAACTGTCGCCGGAGGCAATGATTAATCAACTCACCTCGCTGATGTACCTGAAACGGACACCCGATTTCGACCCCAACAGCCAAATAGACAGCTATCTGCAGAAGGTGGCAAGAGAAAGCAAGAAAAAGGTGGGCGCTCTTGAAACTATCGACGAACAGCTCAAGATACTCTTCGGAAGCATACCCTATGAGCGGCAGAAGGTCTTGCTCATGTGTCTGGTCGACAACAGACAGTGGACGGAACAGATGGTGGACGATCTCGTCAAGGCGTACTTCAGCCAGAATATGGAGAATATCCAGGCCGCCTTTGACGAGAAAATGGGTACCGACTGCGATGCTACCGATGAGGAAAACCATATTCTCATTGATGGCAGAAACGAGGCTTGGATGAAGAAACTGCCTGCCATTATGAAGACCAATGCTACACTTGTGGCCGTAGGAGCCGGACATCTGGTGGGTGAGAAAGGACTGCTCTCCATGATGAAAAATGCCGGATATACAGTCGAAATCGTCAAATAATGATTAGAACACACCTAAAATATGAAGAAAAATAAATTTTTCCGCTACACCGCCTTGGCTGCTGCCGCTCTTTTCATGATGAGCGCCATGCCTGGAGATAAGGTCATCTCCACCGTCGACGGTATGACTGTGATTAATACCACATCGCTCGCCACCGACGTGGAGGGCTATCTCGGTACCACACCGCTTAAAATCTATATCAAAGCCAACAAAATAGAGAAAATAGAAGCCCTTCGCAACCAGGAAACGCCCAAGTATTTCGCACGTGTCAAGAAGGAAATGCTTCCCAAGTATAATGGCATGACTGTGGCAAAGGCATTGAAAACCAATGTCGACGGAGTCACCGGGGCTACCCTGTCGTCAGATGCCGTGCGCACCAATGTGCAACGCGGACTGCAGTATTACAAAAAGAATAAGTAGTTCGCTGCTTCTTTATTTCTTGGCCAACGTGTAGTTGTAGTAGGCAGTGTTGCCGGTGATGTCTTCCAATACTCTGAGGAAAGGCGGAAAATGGATGGGGGATTCATCGGACACACTCTCTATCTCAAGAATGTTCAGGTCGATGGCGGGCTCTATGAAGGTGTCTAATTCAAAATACTGACCCTCCCAGACGAAATTCTTGCGTATCTTCTTGATGGGACGACGATTGGGGTCTACCTGCTGCATCAGCATGTAATACTGGTGGGGGGTGATGTGACGCTCTGTCTCGATAAACTCCGTCTCGGATACTTGCTTACGGGCCGACTGGAAATATTCGTAGCTGCCCTGCCAACCACGCTTGCGCAGACGGACCTCGCTGCCGGGATCGGCCAATAGGTAGGTCTGCGTAATCTCGCTCTCTATATAACCGGGTATCTCACCGGTCACCTCCACGATGTACTTGCGTTCCGACTCTACGGGGGCAGGGGTGCCGATGACCTTCGATATCTCAGAGAGTACATGGTGCAGTTTCATGTCAAATTTCTCCGTGTTGCCGATTACACGGAGGTGTGGATGTCCTGTCCAAGCGGCTATCACCTTCTTGTCTAATTCACGCGCCAACTCAATCCCCTCAGTACGCTGCTGGTTGTTGCTCGTGGTGTAGAACTCCTCGGCACCGTTGGCGGCCGACACCAAATGGAGCACGGCATCGTAACGGGCATCGCGAAGCTTCACCGTGTTGGTGGCGGTCTCGTCCATCAGCGCCTGCCACATCACAGGCTGCATATAGGCTGAGATGTCCATCGTGCCACGGTCGCACACAATAATCACAGGCTTCTCACAGGTCTCGGCCATGTGGGTGAAGTGGTCTTCTATCTCCAACTGAAGTTTCAGCGTGGCCTTTTCTCCCTCGTAAAACAGATTGGCATTGTCGGTGAGATAATTCATGCCCGCTGTGCTCATCATAGTGGGTATCTCTGGGAGTGTGAACACTTTGTAACCAAGACTCGTGAAATGCTCCAGAATCTTAACCAAAGCAGTGGTCTTACCGGCACAGGGACCTCCTGTGAGGCAGATTTTCGTGATTTTTTTCATGTGTACAATAGGTTGGTCGTGATAGCGTCGGCGTTTGGTCGCGTTTGACATGGCAAAGTTAACCCAATTAGGGGAAAACACAAAATTATATTTCGCATTTTTCCTTTATCGTGGGCACTTTCATGCCGGATGCATTTCTTCATACAAAAAATAAGGAGACACCCTATGGGTGTCTCCTCTTTACTAAAAGCCTGTAGTTCGTCTTTCGATTACTCAGCAGCAGCGCTGTCAGCAGCTACGGTGTCAGCAGCTACGGTGTCAGCAGCAGTGGTGTCAACAGCCTCAGTTGTCTCTTCCTCTACGGGAGCGGAAGCTTTCTGCTCATCACAAGACACGAAAGAGAGAGCCATCATGGCCACGAACATAAATGCTAATTTCTTCATTTTCTTTGCTTTTAATCTGTAAAACAATCATTAGTTTATTAAAACAGTGCAAAGTTATATATTTTTTTAATACGACATTCTTTTTTTTTGGTTTTTTTTGCGCCTTTTCTGTAACAAATTTGTAAGTAGTTGAAAATGAGTGAGTTGTGAAATGTTAATCTTGTTTAAAATCGGATGTGTGCGCGTACACAAGCATATTTTACATGTTTTTTCGCTTTTTTATCCTTTGGCAGCAGGATTCTCATCGTGTCGTTTTTCATGCCTTTGGGCTGTTTTTTCGCCCGTTCATGACGATAATGCAGGATTTTTTGCCTAATTTTGCATGTGAATGGGTGGCATCATATCCATAAGCCCCTCTCCTTATTATATTATGATAGATACTTCTGCTTTTCAAGGAAAAAAGGCTGCTTACTTCACGCTGGGATGTAAACTCAACTTCTCCGAGACTTCCACCATCGCTAAGACGCTCGCCGAAATGGGTGTCAACGAGGTGAAAAAGGGGGAGAAGGCCGATCTTTGCCTCATCAATACATGCTCTGTCACGGAGGTGGCCGACCATAAGTGCCGGCAAGCCATTCATCGCATGATTCGTAACAACCCGGGCGCGTTTGTCGTGGTCACGGGGTGCTACGCTCAACTCGCACCGGAGCGCATTTGCCAAATTGAGGGGGTGGATTTGGTGCTCGGCTCACATGAGAAGGCTTCTCTCGTACAACACCTTTCCGAACTTTGGAGCGGATTGCCGAAAGTGGACGACCTGAACCGCTACCATACGGAAAAGACGAAAGATATTAAATCATTTGCCCACAGCTGTTCAAGGGGGAACCGCACACGCTTCTTCCTGAAGGTGCAGGACGGATGCGACTATTTCTGCACTTATTGCACCATCCCCTATGCAAGAGGGTTCAGCAGAAGCCCTTCCATCGATTCGCTCGTGGCGCAGGCACGCATGGCAGCAGAACAAGGGGGAAGGGAAATCGTCATTACTGGCGTCAATATAGGCGATTTCGGGAAGAATACGGGCGAGTCGTTCCTGCAGTTGGTGAAAAGACTCGACCAGGTGGAGGGTATCGACAGATACCGCATCAGCAGCTTGGAACCAGATCTCATTGACGACGAACTGATAGACTTCTGTGCCGACAGCAGGGCCTTTATGCCGCATTTCCATATTCCTTTGCAGAGCGGAAGCGACGAGGTGCTCCGACTGATGCACCGCCGATATGATACGGCGCTCTTCGCACACAAAATACAACGCATCAAGGCGCTCATTCCGGATGCCTTTATCGGGGTGGACGTGATGGTGGGTACAAGGGGGGAGACACCGGAGTGCTTCGAGGAGACGTTCAATTTCCTCTCCGAACTGGATGTCACACAACTGCATGTCTTTCCTTATTCGGAGAGAAAGGGCACAGCTGCTCTGCGCATCCCTTATGTGGTGGATGAAAAGACGAAGAAATTGAGAAGCCAGCGACTGCTGAGGCTCTCCGAGCAGAAAACACTTCATTTCTACAGTAAATATATTGGAAAAACGGCCGACGTGCTGTTTGAAAAAGCTGCTCCGGGAAAACCCATGCATGGATTCACACCCAACTACATTAGGGTGGAACTGCCTGCCGATATGGCGAAACCGGAGTACGACAACCTTATTATAAATGTAAGGATGACCGATTTCAATCATGACAAGTCGGCTCTCCTGGCGCAATGGACATAAAAATGGACAAAATTGCTATCGTGATTCTCAACTGGAATGGGAGCAAGATGATGAAGACGTATCTGCCTTCGGTCATCGCTTGCTCAGGGGATGCCGCCGTTTATGTGGCCGACAACGGCTCGACCGACGACTCGCTGACTGTGCTCGAAAAGGAATTCCCTACAGTGAAACGCATACTGCTGGAAAAGAACTGGGGATTTGCAGGCGGATACAACAAGGCGCTGGAGCAGGTCGACGCTCAGTATTTCGTGTTGCTCAATTCCGACATAGAGGTGACAGAACAATGGCTGCAGCCCATGGAGCGCTTTATGGATGCTCATCCAGAGGTGGCTGTGTGTCAACCAAAACTGAGGTCCGTACATAGAAAAGATTATTTCGAATATGCAGGGGCGGCGGGCGGATTCATCGACCGCCTGGGCTATCCTTTCTGCCGGGGAAGGCTTTTCGATACGGTGGAACGCGACGAGGGACAATACAACGAACCCATGCCGGTGCTCTGGGCCACGGGTGCCTGTATGATGATACGCGCAGAGGACTATTGGCGCTGCGGCGGTTTAGATGCGCGTTTCTTCGCACACAACGAGGAGATCGACCTCTGCTGGCGACTCAGGACCTTGGGACGACAGGTCTACTGCCTGCCGGAAACCATCGTTTACCATGTGGGGGGTGGTACACTGCCCAAGAACAATCCCATGAAGACGTTTCTCAATTTCAGAAACAACCTCACCATGCTCTATAAAATCCTTCCGGAAAAGGAACTTAAACAGGTGATGCGATTGAGATGGTGGCTCGACTACCTGGCAGCCTTTCAGACCCTGGTGTTCAACGGCAACTGGGGCGATTGCAAGGCTATCTTCAAGGCAAGAAAGGCTTTCCGCAAATGGCTGCCCGACTTCAAGGACGACAGAGAGCAGATACAAAAGCAACGCTCGGTGCAAGTGGTGCCCGAGCGGTTGCCTATATCCATCGTATGGCAGTATTATGCCAAACGAAGAAAACGTTTTACCGACTTGAAGATTTAGCACGCCGGCGCACTGCACGCCGGCGTGGCTCATGCCTTATTTCCGATACACTTCCTGAATGGGCTTGCCAAGGTTGCCGTTAGGCATCTGGATGTGCAGCATGGCACATACCGTGGCTGCCATGTCTATGTTCTCCGTGTAGGTGTCGGTTGAACCTTCGTTTACATGCCAACCCATGAAAAGAAGGGGTATGTGGGAGTCGTCAGGGCTCCAGGTGCCGTGGGTGGTGCCCTTGTAGTCGGCATCGGCCTTGCCATGCATCATGTTCGCACGCAGACACACGGCAATGTCGCCGCTGCGACCTCTGTGGTAACCATTGATGAGGCGTTCACGAATCAACTTGGGAATGCTTTGGTTTTCTATGTTTTCGTAGTCCACCACATATAGAAATTGGGTGTCTTCACGCAGTAGGCGAACGGCCTCTTGTTTCACCGCGCAGAAGTCGAGACCGTTCTTTTCGATGAATTCGCGGTCTAAGTAGATGCGCAAATCACCAATCGACCTGATATACTTGCCTTCCACACCGAATTTCGCTTTCAGACCTTCTTCAAGCGATTCCTTCGTTGCTGAAACATCCCAACCGGATGAGGGTATCTTGTGCTTGAGGCTCATGTTGGGATTGTGGATGGCGCCGTGGTCGGCAGTGAGGAAAAGAAGGTAGTTGCCGCGACCTACCTTCTGGTCAAGCTTGGTCAGGAACTGGCCAAGTTCTTTGTCCAACTGCATGTACACATCGTGGTTCTCCTTGCCGCGGGTGCCATAGGTGTGACCCACGATGTCGGTAGAGGAGATGCTGATGGCCAGTAGGTCGGTGATGTTGTCACTGCCTAAATGCTCCTGCGACAGAATCTCACTGGCCATCTTGAAGGTCAACGTCACACCGAGAGGCGAACACATCACTTCTGTTTCAGGCTTTTGCTTGTTGCGTTTGTTGAATGCATCTGCCCACAAAGGCAACTTGTCCATGTAGTAGGTGCTCGTGATGAAATGGCCGCTTTTGTTGTCCCACCAGAATGCACCGTCGGCTCCATGGCCGGCGGGCAGTATGGCAGCACGGTCTTTAAGCGCCACACCGTAAACCTTCGACTTGAAGTCGGTGGCTATCTTTAAGGCATCGCCTATGGTGCCCGACAGCATGTTGTGAGGAGAGCATTGCCCGGTTCTCTTGTCTGGTGACTCAGCGCCTACAGCAGTGACGGTTGTATCCGTCACGCTCGTTACAAAATCTCCGTTGATGGTAAAGTCGTTGCCGGCGATACCGTGCACGGAGGGTACCGTGCCGGTGTAGAGCGAGGCATGACCCACGGCAGTGATCGTGGGCATGTAACTAATCATTGTATTCTCGCAACTGAATCCTTCGTTCATCAGTCGTTTCAAACCATCTTCACGGTATTCATTGTAATAATAGTAAAGGTAGTCCCAACGCATTTGGTCCACCACAATTCCCACCACCAGCTTGGGACGGTCCGCATTCGCTTTGGCATGTATGCCTGAACTTACAAACAGGGAAATGAAAAGAAGAAAATAAGGTCTAATCATATATTAAGGTCTTTGATTTGTGCAAATATAGACAAAAAACAACGAATAGGCAATTTTTCAGCCTCTCTGTTGAAAAAAAAGAGGATATGTAGACGCATATCCTCTCTCTTGATGCGGGAACCCGCTTTTTCGTAGTCAACCAACAGGTTTACTTCAGTTTCTTGTACATGTACTTAGAGGTGTTGCCAAGCTGCTCCTCGATACGGATAAGCTGGTTGTACTTGGCCATACGGTCGGTGCGGCTCAGCGAACCGGTCTTGATCTGGCCAGAGTTGGTGGCAACAGCAATGTCGGCAATCGTGGTGTCCTCGGTCTCACCCGAACGGTGGGAGGTCACTGTGGTGTAGCCGTTGCGATGGGCCATCTCAATGGCATCGAGGGTCTCGGTGAGCGAACCAATCTGGTTTACCTTAATCAGAATCGAGTTGGCTGCACCCATTGTGATACCCT